>JAEUIG010000625.1 GCA_016795125.1 Planctomycetaceae bacterium
AACTTCTTTCTGCCTAGAGCCGGCTCACGCGGTGATTGGGCGCCGAGTTGCTGAAGAGGTCCGGCAGCAGCCGCGCGCCGATTCCCGGACGCGGCGGCAGATTGATGTGTCCGGCGGAGACGGTCGGCGGGGCGTCGATCAGCAGCGGGTAGATCGTCGCGATGTGCGCGCGGACTGTCTCCTGGTAGCAGACGATCGGCGTCGCCGCCGTGACGTTCAGCCCCGCATACAGCGTGAACGGCCCCGTGCAGTCGTGCATCAGGACCGGCACGTTGTAGAGCTGCGCCAGCTCGGCGATCCGCCGGGTCTCGCTGATTCCGCCCACCCACGTCGGGTCGATCATCACGTAGTCCGCGCCGCGGCGGTCCAGCACCGCACGATACGCATCGCGCGTGACCAGCATCTCACTGACGGCAATCGGCACGCCCGCCTGGTCGCGGAATGCGGCGATTGTCTCCGGGTTGTCCGGCCGGATCACATCTTCCATCCACAGCGGGCGGATTTCTCGCATTGCGCGAGCGATCGACAGCGCCGCCGACAGCGTGAAAAACCCGTGACCGTCCAGCATCACGTCCATCCGGTCCCCCACGCGCTCGCGAATCGCACTGAACGGGGCGACCCCCGCCTCCAGATCGGCCGCACTGATGCGATGTCCTCCGCTGCGCTGATAGACGCCGTCGAACGACCACAGCTTCATGGCCGTGTAACCGTTTGCCAGCAGGTCTTCCGCGAGGTCGCCCGGCTCGTTCTGGCTGCGCCAGTTGTCTTCCAGCGGACCGGGCTGACCCGGATCGCCGTGACCCGGCCAGCTCTGACGCCGCACGGCGCTCGTGGACTGCGGCAGGTGTCCCGGATCGCGCCCGTAACGCGGCCCGCCGCTGCTGTTGTACACCGGAATGCGGTCGCGCACCGGCCCGCCGAGGAGCCGCCACACCGGCTGTTGCGTGAGCTGCCCGAGGATGTCCCACAGTGCAAGATCGATCGCCGACAGCGCCCGCAGTTCGGCCCCGTATCCGCCGAAGGCCGTGCAGCGTTCGTAGAGAAACCGCCAGTGACTCTCGATCGCGCACGCATCCGCGCCGAGCAGTCGCGGCGCCATCCAGTCGTGAATCACGGCCGCCGCCGCTTCCGGCAGGTAATACGTCTCGCCATGACCGATTACCGGCTCGCCGCCGACGGTCCCCGCATCTGTATGAATGCGCAACAGCATCAGGCCGGACATGATGTCGTCCGGAATGATCGTTTCGAGAGCCGTAATTCGCGGCCCACGACGATAGGCGTGCACCTGCGTGGGACTCGATGCCCGCGCCAGATGGGAATCGGTGGTGAGATCAGAACTCGACATGCGACTGATTTGGAATTCGTGATTCTGGATTGAAGAGGTTCACCGCAGAGGCGCGGAGGACGGGTTGAGGACGACTGATATGCCTCTGCGATCTCCGCGACTCGAGGGTGCGTATCGCGGTGATGTCACTCCATGTGTTCGAGGTCACTGATTTCAATCATCGGCGCGGTTGCGTCCCCGATCATGCGGGCGACGGCCGATTCGTCCTTGAATCCCGTGCCGGTGACGACGCAGGCGATACGCGCATCTGGTCGAAGTTGCCCGCGGCTGGCCGCCTGTAAAACTGCCGCGAGAGCTGCCGCGCCGGCCGGTTCGGCGAAGACCCCTTCGTCGCGCGCCAGTTGCCGCTGTGTTTCCCAGATCAGTTCGTCGGGGACGGCATGCCCCGACCCTCCCGTAGCGCGGCACTCAGCCAGTGCCTGGTGCCCGTCGATGACGTTGGGAACCTGCAGTCCGCTGATCTTTGTTTCCACGACGACGTTCCGCGCGCGCTCCGCACCTGTTGCCAGCGGAGTTGCGATCGTGTCGTTCCCGACCGGCTGGACGACTTCAATGGCGGGACGTTTCGCCAGTAAACCACGATCGAGCAGTTGGGCATAAGCCCGCGCCAGCGCGATGCACAGTCCTCCGCTTCCGGCAGGAGCATAGACCTGATCAAGCTCCGGCAGTTGCTCGGCCAGTTCGTAGCCGATGGTCTGCACTCCCGTCATGCCGACGGGACTGAAGGTATACGCGCTGATGTGCAGCGCAGAATCGGCCCGGCTGGCGATCCGCCGTAACTGGTCAAATGCCCGCTCTGAAAGGTCCGGATCCAGGCCGAACCCGCGGATCCGGAAGATCTGCGCGCCGTAGGCCAGCATCTGCCGCAGCTTGCTGTCCGGGGCGGTCTCGGCGACTGCGATGTGGCATTCAATTCCGGCCGCCGCGGAATACGCCGCCAGCGCAGCGCCGGCGTTCCCGCTGGAGGTCGCGATCACGCGGGTCTTGCGCCGTGCGCACATGTCGGAGATCGCGACGCAAGCGAACCGGTCTTTGTACGAACCGGCCGGATTGCTCGTCTCCAACTTGAAGTACAGGTTGTTGAGCCCGGCCGCCGGACCGATCCGGCGCGACCGAATCAGCGGCGTGCTCCCTTCTCCCAGCGACACGCGCGCCTCGGCAGGAACGGGAGCAATCAAATCGGCAAAACGCCAAATGCTCATGGATCTTGAATTTCCGAATTCGCGCTTTCGAT
>JAEUIG010000634.1 GCA_016795125.1 Planctomycetaceae bacterium
CAACAAGCGGCTGGCCAGGCTGTACGGACTCGAAAACGTCGAGTTCAAAGAGAAGGACAAGGAAGACGAGTTCGTCCGCGTCGAACTGACCGATGACCGCCGCATCGGCATCCTGACGCAGCCGGCGATCCTCACGCTGACGTCGTTTCCCACCCGCACGTCCCCTGTGAAACGCGGCCAGTGGGTGCTGGAAAACCTGCTCGGCGACAAGCCCCCCGACCCGCCTCCCGGCGTCCCCGCCCTCGACAAGACCCGGGACGACAATCCGAATCTGACGGTCCGGCAGCAGCTCGAGCTGCATCGCGCCAACCCGACCTGCGCGTCCTGCCACAAACTGATGGACGACATCGGATTCGGTCTCGAAAACTTCGACGCTATCGGACGATGGAGAGAACTGGACGGCGCCGGGCCGATCGACGCCTCCGGCACGCTCCCCTCCGGGGAAACGTTCCGCGGACCGCTGGAGCTAGTCGGCATCCTCAGCGCCCGCGACCGGGATTTCGTCTCCTGCGTGGCCGAAAAACTGCTCACCTATGCACTCGGCCGAGGCCTGGAGTACCATGACGAGTGCGCCGTGACGTCGATCGTCGACCGCACGACCAACGATGGAAACAGCTTCCGAGATCTTGTCACCAGCATCGTATTGAGTGAACCATTTAGACTCGACCGCGCGCCCCTGGTCTCTGGACCCTAGACCCTGGACCCTCGACTCATGCTGTCTCTCCCTCGTCGCACGTTCCTCCGTGGCGCCGGCGCTGCACTTTCGCTCCCGTTCCTGGAGGCCATGCGGCCGCGAACGGCCTGGGCCAATTCCGTCGCTGCGGCGCCGAAGCGTCTCGGATACTTTTTCTTCCCCAACGGGGCCATCATGCAGCACTGGACCCCGGCCGAAGCCGGCGCCCAGTACACGCTGCCGCAGAGCCTCAGTCCGCTCGCGCCGCATCAGTCCGACCTGCTCGTCATCAGCGGACTGGCGCACGACAAGGCCCGCGCCAATGGCGACGGCGCCGGCGACCACGCCCGCTCCTGCGCCGCTTTCCTGACCGGCTCACAGCCCCGCAAGACCGCCGGCGCCGATATCCACGCCGGACCGTCGGTCGACCAGCTCGCCGCCAACCAGATCGGCCACCTCACCCGGCTCCCCTCGCTGGAAATCGGCATCGAGGAAGGCCGCCAGGCCGGCAACTGCGACTCGGGTTACAGCTGCGCCTATTCGTCCAACATCTCGTGGAAATCGGCCGAACTGCCGATGGCCAAGGAGATCAATCCCAAGGCGGTCTTCGAACGGCTGTTTGGATCGGGAGTCGACGACGCACGGGCCAGCGCCGAGCGGGATTTCTACCGCCAGAGCATCCTCGATTTCGTCGCCGACGACGCCGCGCGGCTGCGCGACCGGCTGGGCTCCACCGACCGCCGCAAGGTCGACGAGTATTTCAACAGCGTCCGCGAGATCGAGCAGCGGATCGCCCGCGCCGAGCACCAGACGCGCGCCGCATTGCCCGAAATGTCGCCGCCTGAAGGCATCCCCGACGCGCTCACCGACCACCTGCGGCTGATGTTCGACCTGCTGGCCATCGCCTACCAGACCGATTCCACCCGCATCGCGACCTACATGCTCGCGAACGAGGGGAGCAATCGCACCTACCGCGAGATCGGCGTCAAGGAGGGACACCACGAGCTGTCGCATCACCAGGACGACGCCGACAAGATGGCCAAGCTGCAGCAGATCGACCAGTACCTCGTCACGCAGTTCGCGTACTTCCTCGACAGGCTCAAGTCGATTCCCGAAGGGGACGGCACGCTGCTGGACAACTGCCTGCTGGTCTACGGCTGCGCGATCGGCGACGGCAACGCCCACAATCACGACAACCTGCCGATCATCGTCGCCGGCCGCGGCGGCGGCACCGTCAACACCGGCCGACACCTCAAGCTCGATGCCGAAACGCCGATGAACAATCTCCACCTGTCGTTGCTCGACCGCGTGGGAGCAACAGTGGAAACCTTCGGCGACGCCACCGGCCGCCTCGAAGCGCTCAGCACATAAGCAGAACCCGCACGAGAACTCGCTTGCGGCTTCGCAACTATAAAGCCTACTTCGACGCCGTCCGCGGCTCGGGCTTCGCCAGCGATTCCTCGTAGCCCGGCAGCCGCGAGACGCTCTGCTGGTTCTCACGCACCAGGCCCTCAAGCTGCGCCGTCTTGCGGGCAAACTCGTGACGCAGGCGGTCCAGCTCCTGAAGCTCCGAGTTCCGCGACGATTCCTGGTCACGAATCGTGACCACCAGCCCGTTCACCACCTGTTCGCTGGCGCCTTCCGGCGGCTGCTGATCGCCGTTCAACTCGGCCATCCGCTGCGCGAGAATCGCTTCCGACTTCGCCAGCTCCTCCGACTGAATCGCCAGCTGGTTCGCCTGGAACGTCAGCCGCTGATTGATGAGCGCGTGCCGGGCAAAGTAGTCGTCGAACAGCCCGCGGTGTGCCGCCGGAATCGAATCCCGGACCCGCAGCGTCTGGCCCTGCAATTGCTGCAGCGCCGTGATGCCGGTCGGCGTCGGCGGCTGCTGGGTCAGTTGCAGCCCGGACTGATCCGCCTGCACGTCGCGCAGATTGAACTCGCCAATGTACCGCGTCGTCCCGTCCGCTTCGTTGGTGAACACGTACCGGATGGGGAACGGCTTGTCGGCCACCGGCTCGGGCAGTCCTGCCACTGCGCCCGCGGCGATTGCCAGAGTGCCCTGTTCGGCGTTGAGCGTCCGCCCCTGCGGCACGTTCAGGTAGCGCCCCCACTCCGTCTGGATTCGCGCCAGTTCGCCCGCACCTTCGCGGTACTTCCTGCTGACATCCTGCAACTGCGTTTCGACCTGTGCCAGCTGGCCCTGGCGGTCTTCGATCTGCTTCTGCCATTTGGCGCGGTGGCCGTGCAGCACGGTCACCAGGTAGGCGTCCGTGATGGCCAGGACGATCGTCAGTCCCAACAGGATTTTGCCGCCGACGTTCATCGTCCCACCCCTTTGACAGAGTTCGCCGCCTGCGCGCAGGTTCGCACCCGTCCACTTCGCATGGATCGGCCGCACCGCGCGAAAACATCACGCTTTCTCGACCTGCACAATCCGTAACGAATCTGCCGGTCGCAACATGCGTCGTTTCGATCTTACGGCAGCCCGAAATCGACGGTCAAGGAATTTCTGGAACGGGCAAAGGGTCAGAGGGGCAAACGTGCAAAGGGAACGGCAGATTTCGTCCCCCGTCTTTTCCTTTGCACCTTTGCCCCTCTGCATCTTTGCCCCTCTTTCAAGCTG
>JAEUIG010000657.1 GCA_016795125.1 Planctomycetaceae bacterium
AGAGTGCCCGGATCGTCCGTCGCCGCCGGGCGGCCGGGTTTTCGGGACGCTGGTCGGCCTGGCCGAGCGAGCCGGCGGCGGAGAATCCGCGCGCCGAGCGGCGCGAAGCGGTTGAGCAATGGGCGTGGCTGCTGCTGCGTCGCTGGGGAGTGGTGTTCAAAGACCTGCTGCGCCGGGAATCGGGTGGGCCGTCGTGGTTCGAGCTATTGCAGGTGTATCGGCGGCTCGAAGCCCGGGGCGAGATTCGCGGCGGGCGGTTCGTGCGGGGAGTCGCGGGCGAGCAGTTCGCGCTGAGCGACTCGATCCGCGAACTGCGGCGGCTGCGCGATGCGCCGGCGGAGAATGCGCTCACCGTGCTGTCCGGCGCCGATCCGCTCAATCTGACCGGCATCCTCACCAGCGGCGCACGACTGCCGACCACCTCCGGCAATCGCCTCGCGTGCCTCGACGGCATCCCGGTCGCAGCGCGGCGCAGCGGGCAGCTCCTGTGGCTGGCTGACTGCCCATCGGAACTGCAGGCTTCGCTGATTCAGAGGTTGGGGGCCACGACAGCTGTGGCGGAACCATCGCCACCGCGCTCGCGGGATCAGCGGCCGCGCGGACCGGCGTCATTGTGGAGGCGGTTTCCCCGCTGAGATGGTTGATGGTTGATCGACCCGGTGGTCCGCACTTTCGATAAACCATCAACGATCGACCATAAACGGTTTCCTCGGTCTCGAGCATTCCCTAATGCCCACCATCCTCATGTGTCCCCCGGACTTCTATGGGATCGAGTACGAGATCAATCCGTGGATGAGTCGCAGCCGGGCGAGTGATACGGCGCTCGCGCGGCAGCAATGGGAAGCGCTCCGCGCCCTGCTGACGTCGCTCGGTTGCGAAATCCCGTTGCTCACGCCGGCGAAGGGGCTGCCGGACCTCGTGTTTACGGCCAATGCGGCGCTGATCTGGCGGGATGTGGCCTTCCTGTCGCGGTTCCGGCATGCGGCGCGGCAGGGAGAAACGCCGCTCGATGAAGCCTGGTTTCAGCAGCATGGACTGACGGCCCGTTCGCTGCCGGAAGGGATGAACTTCGAAGGGGCAGGGGACGCACTGTTTTGCGGCGAGACGCTGTTTGGCGGGTACATCATCCGCAGCGATGCGCGCGCCCTGCAGTGGGTCGCGGGCGAGATCGGCTGTCGCGTGATCCCGCTGCAGCTTGTCGATACGCACTTCTACCACCTCGACACCTGCTTCTGTCCGATCAGCCCCACGGCGGCGATCTGGCACCCGCCCGCGTTTGACGACTATGCCCAGACGGCCGTCCGCGAACACGTTCCCGAGCTGATCGCCGTCAACTCCCATGAGGCCGCGAGGTTTGCCTGCAACGCGGTCGTCGTCGGCCGGCACGTCGTGCTCAATACCGGCTGCCCGCAGCTGGAAGAACGTCTATCGGAGCGCGGTTTCACAACGCACGCGACTCCGCTGGACGAGTTCATCAAGGCCGGCGGCAGTGCGAAATGCCTCACGCTGCGCCTCGACGGCGAAGACGCGGCTCAGTGGCCCGCGCCGGCGGCGACGTAACGCATCTGCGATGCGTCGCTAACCGGGGATGCCGAGCGGAGTCTCCGACGGCGCGGCGGTGCGTTGCATCAATGAGCGATGCACGAGCCAGCACACTTCGGCCCAGCCGAGGCCGAGACACCATCCGGCGAGGACGTCGGTCGGATAGTGCACTCCCATCGACAGCCTGCTGAAGCCGACCAGCAGCGTGAGAAACACGGCGACCCCCAGGAAGTAGCATTTCAGCCGGGTGCCGGGAACGACGTTCGTCAGCAGGCCGCCGAGCGTGAGGTAGACCACGGCCGACATCATGGAATGCCCACTGGGGAAGCTGCTGGACATGACGTCGGACAGATGCGGGACAACGTCCGGCCGTGGTCGGTCGAAGCCCCATTTGATGGCATACCCGAGGATCCAGCCGCCGGCGACAGCCGTGAGCACGAACCGGGCGTCGCGGGGGTGTCCGGCGAGGAACAGGAACCCGGCGACGCCGAACGTCGTGAGCATGAGGATCGTGTAGCCGCCGAGAGCCGTCATGTCGCGGACGGTTTCCTTCATCCAGCGGGGGCCGCGGAGCAGTTCCGGGTCGTCCGGAGAGCGAAGCGCGCGGAGGATGCGGTCGTCGAGATGCTGGGTATCGCCGTCAAAGACTTCGTCGGCGATGGCGAAGAACGCCCACAGCGACGCCGTGATGATGAACAGCGACCCGATGGCCCGTGGCTGCCAGGATCGGAAAAGCTGCGTGAAACCAGACATGTCGGCGCGCCGTCGGTCCTCAACTCGGGTTGTTTTCTGCGGTGGATCATAAGTCGACCGCCAGATTTGACCAGCGCCGGCGAATGATATGGTCGTATCTCCACTTCTTCGTGCCTTTGTGTGAGCCATTCTCGTTTGAAGCGTGACGAGGTTCTCACACAAAGGTACGAAGGCACAAAGACCCGGGTCAGGGGGTCATCCGACTCTGAAAGACGTTGACGCCGGGACGGGGACGGCCGAAGATTGATCGCGTCGCTGGCACGGCTCTGCCTGCCAGCGATTCGCGGGGAATACACATTCGATCAAGGGAGTTGACGATGTCCGGTCTGTTCCGCGCCGCCGTGATGGCTGCTGCACTCTGCATGACACTCGCACCGGGGGAGGCGCGGGCGCAGTTTTTCGACTTTCCTTCGAAAGACAAGAAAGCCGAGACGAAGCCGGATGCCGCCGTCATCGCGGTATTCGAGCTCCGGGGGACCGTCTCGGAGCGTCCGGCCGCTGCCGACCCGATTTTCGGCGACCCGCATGCCGAATCGTTGCAGTCGCTCGTCACTCGGATCGACGCCGCCGCGGCTGACGACAAGATCAAGGCCGCCGTCCTGCTGGCCGAGGGAGCGTCGTTTGGTCCGGGCCAGCGAGAAGAGTTCCGGGCCGCGCTCCAGCGGTTTCAGGAGGCCGGCAAACCGATCCATGCCCATGCGGACTCGGTGAGCACCGAATCGTATGCCCTGCTGTGCGGAGCAACGAACCTGTCGGTCACGCCGACCGGCGATGTGTGGGTGACCGGCATCTACGGCGAAGGGCTGTACGTGCGCGGCCTGCTCGATCTGATCGGCGTGCAGCCGGACTTCCTGACCTGTGGAGACTACAAGAGCGCCGCCGAAACCTTCACCCGCACCGGCCCCAGCGCCGAAGCGGAGGAAATGCAGACCTGGCTGTACGACGGGCTGTATTCCGCGCTGGTCGATTCCATCGCCGCCGGCCGCAAGGTGGAGGCGGACAAAGTCCGCGGCTGGATCGATCAGGGCCTGTTCTCGGCGGAAGCCGCGAAAGCAGCCGGGCTCATCGACGCCGTCGAGCATCGCAGCGCCTTCG
>JAEUIG010000670.1 GCA_016795125.1 Planctomycetaceae bacterium
CTAGCCGCAGGCCGAACCGCTTGCGTGGCGTCCGCTACTGGAAATCGGGTTGGGCTGAGGTTGCGCGCGGAAAATGAATTGAACAATGGTCCGGGTTTTGCGTTGAACATCAACCGGCAACGGATTGCGCATGCGACGTGAATGGTTGGCCGGCGATACTTGGGTCAATTTGAACTCGGTTCTCTGGCTGGCGCGCAGAAGTCATTGGCAAAGAGAGAAATTGTCGCGACGGGATTTCCCCACGAACACCCCGGCAAATCTGCGGGTTTTCTTGGGGAGTCGGCTGGTGAGGCGGCACTTTGGGGCGGGTTTGCATAACCCACGGGGCGAAGCTGTGCGCCGACCCCGCTCAGGTTGCACTTCCCTTCGGTCTGACGTCAGTGGCGGATTCGTGGTCGGCTTTGATTGCACTCGTGCTCACCACCGCGTTGGATTTCGGCGACACGCGTTGCCGCCACGCATCATTCACACTTGGTGATCTGTCTGCCGGGACAGCATGTCTGTAAATCTTACGACGCAGAAGGAACGGCCTGACGTGAACAGCAATCCCGTGGACGCGTCCCCTCGTGGCACGGATGCCGCATGGTGGCTCGCAGGGCTGGGACTGCTGGCCATGGTGGCAGTCTTCTTTGGCGACAGCATCGTCCGTCTGGCGACGCGCTGGTCGAACGAACCCGATTATTCGCACGGGTTCCTGGTCCCTCCGTTTGCCGCATACCTGTTGTGGTATCGGCGCGACATGGCACAGGTCGGCCGCGGCGGCGGATTTGTCGGCCTGATCCTGCTGCTGCTGAGTGCGGGGTTCCGTCTGGGAGCGGCATACTACGCCTTCCCGCTGGCGGATTCGGCGGCTCTGCTGCTGCTGCTGCCGGGCGCCGTGCTGCTGATGGGCGGCTGGTCCATGCTCCGCTGGTCCTGGCCGGCAATCGCCTTTCTGGTGTTCATGATTCCGCTTCCCGGCATGGTCGCTGAACGGTTGTCGGGGCCGCTGCAGCATGTGGCCACCGTCTGCGGGACGTATGCCTTGCAGACCCTGGGAGTTCCGGCGGCCGCCGTGGGAAATGTCATTCATTTGTCGCAGGAGCCGCCCATCATGGTTGTGGAGGCGTGCAGCGGCCTGCGAATGCTGATCTGTTTCATTGCCATCACCGTCGGCGCCGCATTTATTGTGGAATGGGGGCCGCTGGAGCGACTGGTGATTGTGCTCAGCGGCATACCAATTGCTGTTGCAGCGAACGTGATTCGGATCGGATCGACGGGTCTCGTGCAGGAGCATTTTGGTCCGGAGATGGCATCCAAGATTTTTCATGACTTTGCCGGCTGGCTGATGATGCCGCTGGCGTGTTTGTTCGTCGCGTTCGAACTGTGGCTGCTGAACAAGACGTTCCCCCAAGCAGAGAGCGGAGGGCCGTTGGTGTCCATGCCAGCGTCGGACAAAGGGCAGAATCTGCCCTCGGGACGCGCGGTTGTGGTGCCGGCGGAGCGAAAGCAGCCTCGGCGTTGACGAATTGAAACCGACAGGGAAGCAACGGACTTGAACGCTCCGATGATCACGCCTTCCGTTCCGCCGATGGTACGGGAGTCGATCGTACTCGGGCCGGGCACAGCGGTGCCCGTCCCGTATTTCGACCCGCGCGCTGCGGAAGCCGAGCCGTCCACCAATATGCTGTGGGCGGTGCTGCACGCACTTCGGCGGCGATGGTTTGCCATCGCCGTATTGGGGATTGTGCTGGGCTGCAGCGTCGGCGCCCTCACCTGGTTTCTGGTCAAGTCTCAATACACGGCCGTCGTGCGGCTGCTGATTCCAGACCGGGACGAGTCCCTGGTGATTGAAAACCGGGTCATCAACGAGGACTACAACCTGAAGAAGCGGACGGAGCAGCAGACCGTCACCGGCTTTGAAGTGCTCAGTTCGACGCTGACGGAAATCGATCCGACCAAGTTTGCGGAACTTCGCGATCTGACGCCCGACGAACGACTGACCTACCTGCGCGAATGCGTCACGGCCAGCTTCCAGCAGGATTCCAAGATCATGGAACTGCGGGTCCGCTGCCTGGACCGCCGCACTGCGGAGAAACTCGCCGAGAAGATCAGCGAAGTCTATCTGCGGACGCAGGACGAGGTGCTGAATTTTCGCCGCGAGACCGTCGAAGGTTTGCGGACGAAGCTGGCAGAGCTGACTGCGGAGTTCAAGCAGCAGCAGAACCTGCTGACCATGCAGGAGAAACTCGAAGCGCCGGATGTCGCCGCGATGACACCGGCCGAGCAGACGCAGCTGCGGGAATTCAACGCTCACCTGCAGCGCCGGGAGTCGCTGGCGACTGAAATCTTCGAAACGGAAATCGCTCTGGCCGTACTGCAGCAGCACACTGGCGATGATGCGGAATCGTCGATCGTCAGCGACGAAGAGCTCAACGCGGCGGCAGAGTTGATTTCCGATTTCCAGAACCTGCGCAGCCGAATCGACGTGCTGAAGCAGCAACGGGACACTGCAGGAGACCGCTTTACCCCCGGAAGCCAGGGCTTTACGGATGAGGTGGCGAAGAAGGATCGCGCCATCAAGGATGCCGAGACAGAACTGGCGGGAATGCTGGACCGGCTGCGCCAGTCCCTGGAGCAGGACAAGCTCGCCACGACCACGGTCACGGATCCGACGATCCTGGAACACCGGCTGACCGTCCTGCGGAGCACGCTGGAAACGATGAAGCAGAACGAGCCGCCCGGGGTGGCCGCTGCTGCCGGCGGTGGACCGGATCGGACCGCCAGCATCGAAATGTACCGCATCGAAGTCGCCAACCTGAAGGATCAGATGGATCAGGTTCGCGACCAACTGAACAGCGCCGACAACATGCGGCTGGCGGACATCCAGCGGCAGAAAGAGATCGGCATTCGCCGCATGGACCAGCGGGTGTACGTCCTGGACGATGACGACTCCCGGCGTAAATTGATTCAATCGGGCGCGGCCGGCGGTGCGGCATTCATCGCCGTGTCGACGATCATCGTCCTGTTCGATCTGCGTCGCCGGCGACTGAACGACACGGGCGACGTGAGCGATCACCTGCAGATCAACGTGCTCGGGACCGTACCGCTCCTGCGCGGCAGGGGAGACAAGCGTCTGGAACAGAGTGCTCGGCTGGCGGAAGCCGTGGACGGCGTGGCAGCGACGCTGTTGTGCCGCACCGCCGGCGAGGATCATCGCGTCGTAATGATCTCCAGCGCGATGGCCGGTGAAGGCAAGACCACACTGGCCGCGAACCTGGCGACCAGCCTGGCGGCCGCAGGACGCCGGACGCTGCTGATCGACTTCGACCTGCGACGTCCGATGCTGCACCAGGTCTATCAGGTGCCGATCGGCCCGGGATTGGGCGAACTGCTGCCCAGCGATGACCTGTCGAATTACGTGAATTACCTGCAGGAAACTGTGACCGAAGGGCTGTGGCTGATTACGGCCGGGGCGAAGCGGCAGCGTGCGATTGCGGAACTGGCGGATGCCCGGGTGGCGGAGCTGTTCACGGCGTGCAAGGAGCACTTCGAGTTCATCATCGTGGATGGTCCTCCCGTGCTGCCGGTGGTGGACACGCGATTGGTGGCGCGGCATGCGGACGGCGTGGTGATGTCGCTGCTGCGCGACGTGAGCGAATTGCCGAAGGTGAAATCCGCCTGCCAGCTGCTGCAATCGTATCGGGTGCGAATTCTGGGCGGCGTTGTCATCGGCGCCAGCGGAGACGTGTACTACGGATATCCGCCGGAGCGGGCGACGAATACGGCTTGAACAACTGCGGCGCCGGATGCGAACCGTCGACGCGGTTGGCGACAACGGTGAGGAGCGTTGGTGACTTCACTGACAAACGATCACACAAAGGATTGAGGGCCTATGATTCTTGTCGGTCTGACATTCTGTGCTGCGTGCGTGCTGAGCCTGATGCTCGTGCCACTGGTGGCGCGACGATGCCGGGCGTATGGACTGGTGGATCATCCGGACGGCCATCGCAAGCTGCACACGCAGCCTGCGGCGCTGGCGGGAGGGATCGCATCGTTCATCGCGGTGGTGCTGGTGGTGGTTGCTGCGGCGGCGCTGAATCCCCAGTTGGCACGGGCGTTCGAGCGGGAGTCGCTGTTCCACGTGGGACTGGCCACCTCGGCGCTGGTGTTGCTGCTGACCGGCGTGGTCGACGATCTCGTCGGCCTGCGCGGGCGTCAGAAGCTGGCGGGGCAGATCCTGTCGGCCTCGATCCTGATGGCATCGGGACTGATGATCAGCCGCGTGCAGTTGCTCGGCCACGTTCTCGACCTGGGCCTGCTCAGCGCTCCGCTGACGCTCTTGTGGCTGCTGGGGGCGATCAACGCGGTCAACCTGCTGGACGGGATCAACGGGCTGGCGGCGACGCTGGGAATTACCTCGGCTGGAGCGCTCGCACTGATGTCGCAGTTCGGCGGACATCCGGCGGAGGCGGTGATCGCCGCCGCTCTGGCGGGCAGCCTGCTGGGATTCCTGCGCTACAATTTTCCAAAGGCGACCGTGTTCCTGGGGGATGCCGGAAGCATGCTGATCGGCCTGATGGTCGGCGCGCTGTCGGTCCAGTCGTCGCTCAAGGGGCCCGGCACCGTGCTGCTGGCAACTCCGGTCTGCCTGATGGCGATTCCCTTCTTCGACTCGGCGGCGGCAATCGTCCGCCGGAAGCTGACCGGGCGCAGCATCTTCAGCACGGATCGCGCGCACCTGCACCATTGTCTGACAGACCGGTTTGGCAATCTCGCGGCGGTCGGCGTGGTCGCGGTCGGCTGCGGCATCTCGGCCGTAGCGGCCTTGTCGAGCCTGTGGTGGCAGAAAGAGCTGCTGGCGGTCATGAGTGCCGTGGCAGTCATCGTCTTCTTCATCTCGACGCGCATCTTCGGCTATTCGGAACTGCGGCTGCTGACCACGCGCCTGCAGTCGCTGGCGTCGTCGATGGTCAGTGCGCGCCGTGCGACGCCGCGCGATGTGAAGCAGTCGATCGTGCGCTTGCAGGGGACGCGCGAATGGAACCTGCTGTGGGCGATGCTCACCGAAGCCGCCGGCGAATTATCCCTGCAGCATGTGGAACTCGACGTCAACGCCCCGTCGCTGCGCGAGGGGTATCACGCGAAATGGGAAAGCGCTACCCGGATTGCGGACGAGAAACTGTGGCGGTTTGAAATGCCGCTGATCGCCGTCGGACATCGCGTCGGTCACATCAGGATTTCAGCGGCGAGGACGTCCTCGGCCGCCAGCACGGAGGTCGGCCGGCTGCACGACCTGCTCGACGAACTCGAGGATCGGCTGGCGCGCATGCTGCGGGATGCGGCGATGCCTGCGGTTGCGCCCGCGGCGTTGAACCACGACGACGTCGTGGAGTCGGCCGTCATCGCGCCGGGCGCACTGTCACACTAGGGCGGCGTCCGGGCCCGACCTCTGCATCACGCGTCTTGGGCGATGGCCGTGTCGCTCCGAACTTCACCGACTGACAGCTCCAGGACCAGGAATTCAGTTCTCATGCGCGGACCGCGACTTGTCTGGATCGTTGTGGCGCTGCTGATCGTCGTG
>JAEUIG010000729.1 GCA_016795125.1 Planctomycetaceae bacterium
CGCATCCTCTTTCCGAACTTGCCGGACGGAAGTCTCGACTTGAGTCGTCTGCATGGGTGCGAATTGGAGATTCAGACGCTCGGTGCCATTCACTTGACCTGCAACCGCTCGCGCAGGTTCGCGGAGACAGCACCAAACGAATCTTCGCTGATTGCCGGAACCAGTCCCGCCGTCGGCAGCTTGTTGCGCAGATCGACCCAGCTTTTGCAGCCGGCGAAGTGCGGAGACTCGCTGAGCTCGAACGGCTCGCCGCGCCGGTAGATGCGGACGAGCAGCACGTTCAGGCCCGGGGCGCGGTACTCGAAACGCTTCAGCAGCGTGGATAGTGCGAGGACATGCAGGCCGTCCAGCGCGTCCAGACGGGCCGCATCGGCGACATGGAACACCTCGTCGACCACGCCATAGAGCGCCAGCTGCACCGTCCCCGGTCGGGGTGCGGCAGCCAGCGGATCGTCCGGCAGGTCGGCGGCATCCGCGCTCAGTTCGTCCGACGACTGATGAAACCGGGTCGGGTACAGCCAGAACTCGCGGTGCTCCACGCGAAACCCATCCGTTTCCTCGGCGATGCCTCCCTTGCGCAGCAGAATCGACTGCCGCCCGTGGGCCAGCGCGGCACAGACGGAGGCCCATTCCTTGAGGGCGAAGCGGTTGATGGATTGCATGAGAGGAGAATGTCGGAATGTGCGAATGTCCAAATGTCGAGTGGAAGGAATGACATGTGGCCACCCCCATTCGACATTTGGACATTCTGGCATTCTTTTCCATTCCCGTCCCGCTCGACGGACCATCGGCGTAAATCGGATTGCACGACCAGGCTCCGCAGGCGACAATCGGTGCATTCTCACCCACAGGAGGTGTCCGATGCAGCCGCGCAATCTTGATGACAGCCTGAACCTCGAAGACAGCGGCACGATCGACCTGGGACGCCTGCTGACGACGCGGCAGCCGGGTCCGGCCGCCGAAGACGCAGCGCCGCCGGAGCTGACGGGCAACCGCAAGCGGGCGGATTCCAAGAGCCGCGAACTGCTGCAGAACCCGTTCGACGTCCCCGGCGTGGTGTAACAGTAAATTCACCGCAGAGAACGCGGAGTTCGCGGAGACGACGTTGAAGCGCTCTCCAGTCCGCGAGCGTCGTTCCCGGGCCGCGCGATTCTCTCTGGAAATCATTCCTGCCCCACCTTTCTCTGCGATCTCCGCGTCCTCTGCGGTGAGGCCTTTTTCGCGTGCAATGCAGCTCGCCGCTAACACGGCCGGCTTTCGCAGTGCTCCAGCGCCTGGTCGCTGCAGGCGTGGAACCCGACCGGTTCCATCTGCAGGGTGATGTGACCGACGGCGAACCTTTCCTGCAGCGCGGACCGGGCGCGACGGAGCTGGTCAGCGCTCCACTGCTCGTCTTCGACGACGATGTGCGCGGACATGGAATCGCGTCCGCTGGCGATCCGCCACACGTGCAGGCAGTGCACGTCGCGCACGCCGGGCAGCGACAGGAGGCAGGCGCGCACATCCGCCACCGACACGGTTGCCGGCGCGGCCTCCATCAGGATGTCGATGGTTTCCCGGAGCAGATTGACGGCGGAGACGACAATCAGCACGCAGATCGCCGCCGAAGCCAGCGGATCGATCCAGGTAAGCTGACCGAACTTCAGCCCGACGGCGGCTGCAATCACGCCGACGCTGCCGAGCGTGTCGCCCATGACGTGCAGCCACGCGCCGCGCACGCTGAGGTCATGCTGGTGCCCACCGTGCAGGACCTTCAGCATGATGCCATTCACGATCAGGCCGCCGACGGCGATCACGAGCATGGTCGTCGTGTCGATTTCCGACGGGGTTTGCCAGCGATGCCACGCCTCGATCAGGATCCCTCCGGAAACGGCGAGCAGCAGTGCGCCGTTGGCGAGTGCGGCGAGGATTTCCGCGCGGTGATAGCCGAAGGTTCGCTGCACCGACGCGGGGCGGGACGCCATCCAGACCGCGAACAGGCTGAGCGCCAGCGCGGCGACGTCGGACAGCATGTGGCCGGCATCGGCCAGCAGGGCGAGCGACCCGCTGAGCCAGCCGCCGATCGCCTCGGCCGCCATGTAAACCGCCGCGAGGCCGACGACAAACAGCAGCCGTCGCCGTCGATCTGTCCCGGCAGTTCCGGTCCCGCATGCGCCGTCATGATCGTGGTCGTGATCGTGCATGACCCCATTTTAGGTGAGGTTTCCCGGCCGTGCTTCGTCGAGCGGTATTTGTCAGGAAAACGACGCAAAGTCACAGAGACTCAAAGACGCGCAAAGAAGTCACAAGAAGGTTATCCATTACCGCCACAAGGAAACACCCCCCGAAGACTTGAGCATGCTTGTCCTGCGGAGTTTTCCGTCGCCTTTGCGCTGCTCAGCGCCTTCGTGGCTTTGCGTCGATACCTGACCATTCAGGGTTCGACGAACCAGTCGTGGTCTGACCATCGACAATTGTCATGCAGAGAAATCGTGAGCGCAGAGTCGTTGCGAAGGGCCAGATTCGCCACGGAGTGCACGGAGGACACGGAGTACAAGTCCGGAGCGATTTGCCTTCTCCGTGATCTCCGTGCACTCCGTGGTGAGCTTCTTTTCGCGAGTTCAAGTGACATGCCTGACGAATCGCACTGGTCAGAGCACTACTGCCAGCCTGCTTCGCCGGGAAACTCGCGCAGCTCGGCGAGGTAGTCCGGATGCGCGCCTTTGATCCAGGCGTACTCGTCGGTGATTTTCTTCGGGCTGATCAGTTGCGAGCGCAGCACGCCGTAGATGGGGCCGATGATCAGCATGCAGATGATCCCGGCGATGATGACAAATGGCATGATGTTTTCGTCGAGAGCCGCCGCGACGAAGAACAGGGCGACGCCTCCGAGCGAAATCAGCCAACCGGTGGCGATTCCCCACCGGCGGCGGCTGGCCCAGGCCTGCGACAGCCTGACGTCCAGCACCGCCTTCTTGCGAACGCTGATGGCCACGACGGCGTAGACCAGCAGGTTGACCAGGATCACCAGGTAGATGGCGGGGTGGTGCCAGTACAGCGTGCGTTTGAGAGTCACTTCGGCCGGCTGGTTGCTCTTGATGCAGCGGGGCGGGAGTGCGGCCCCTTTGCGAACTACGAGCAGCTTCCCCTGCCGCCAGACGCCTGCCGCGGACTCGACCGGCAGGAAATCGGCATCATTCAACATCTCCACCTGGGCCGGCGGCGTGACCGCCGGCTGGCGT
>JAEUIG010000735.1 GCA_016795125.1 Planctomycetaceae bacterium
CCCAGACGTTGCCCGTCATGTCGAACAGACCGTAGCCGTTCGGCGGATAGGTGCGCGCTACGGACGTGCCTTGGGCTCCGTCTTCCAATTTGTTCTCGTACGGGAAGTTCCCCTGCCAGATATTGTGCGGCCACCCCTCCCCCGGCCGCGACTCGTCCCCCCACGGATAGTGTTTGCCCTGAAGCCCGCCGCGCGCCGCGTACTCCCATTCCGCCTCCGTCGGCAGCCGCTTGCCGGCCCAGTTGCAGTAGGCGACGGCGTCGTCCCAGGAGATGTGCACCACCGGATGGTCCATGCGATCGTCAATCGACGATCCCGGCCCTTCCGGCGCGTGCCAGTTCGCGCCCGGCTGGACCTTCCAGATGCCGCCGGCGTACACCCAGCCCGCCTGGTGCTTGTCGATCTTCGACGGATCAAACGCCGGATTGAAGCAGATCGACCCCGGAGCCAGCAGTTCCTCGGGAACCTCAATGTCCGGCGGCACCTGGCCGGCAAATTCGTCGAGCGTGCGTTGCCGCTCCGCGTCGGTCACGAAACCGGTCGCATCGACGAACTCCTTGAACTGCGCGTTTGTGACCTCGGTGGCGTCCATCCAGAAGCCGTCGAGCGTCACTTCGTGTTCGTGCTGCGAGTCGTGATGCTCCGGGATTTCGTCGAGATGCTCCGGATGCTTGTGGGGAGCACCGCGGCGGTCCCCCATCACAAATGCCCCGCCGGGAATCCACACCATTCCGGGTGGCGCAGGGGCCGGTTCATCCACAATGACTGGAGTGTCGGCGGTGACAAGCACCGGCGCTTGCGGGACCGGAGAAATGGCTTGGTACATGGCCGGGGACCGCCCGCCCCCCATCGGCACGACTGCCACCGCAACGATCGCCGTCACCATCAGCAGCATGGCGAAAATCATCATCCCCCAGCGCATGCCGCACTCCCGCCACTATTCAAGACTGCTAACTTGAACGCCGCCCGCTCCATGTTCGCGTCACGAAGCATCGTCGGCAATGGCTGCGGGGTCAGGGGCGTCCGCTGGCTCTGTCTCCAGGGCGTCCGGTGGCGACTTGGTGTAGACGTGCACGTCCATGTTCGACAGGGTGAGCGTCCAGTCGAGCACCCAGTCGCCGGGGATATCGAACTGCGAATGCTCCGGCACGCGCAGCACGAGCCTTGCCTTCGCTGCCGAGACATCCGGCCGCGCGAGCCGCTGCAGCGCCTTGTAAAGCGGGGAGCCGGCGCGCAGCCCGGCGATCATCGGAAACGGCGGATCGAAGAACACGACATCGTAGGGGCGGAAGTCGTCCCCTCCGTGCGGCCGGAATGACGAGCGGACCGCATCTGTCCGCCAGCAGATTGTCTCGTCCGTCGCTTCGAGAGTTGCGACGTTTTGCAGCAGCAGCTCGTAGGCCTGCCGGTCCTGCTCAATGAACACCGCACTCCTGGCGCCGCGGCTGAGCGCCTCCAGCCCGATTGTCCCGGTGCCGGCGAAGATATCCGCGACCCGCGCGTTCTTGAGCGAGCCTTCGATCCGCTCAAACAGCGATTCCTTGACCCGATCGGTGATCGGTCGCGTGGTTTGGCCCGGCGATGTCAGCAACAGGCGACGGCGGAACCGCCCCGAAATAATCCGCATGTCAGTGAGCCGGTCCCTGTCCGCCTTCTTTCGCCAGCATCTCGCGATAGCGGCGGAAGATGTCCTCCGCCTCCTCAGCCACCGACTTGAACTCGCGCTTCTTCGGGGGCTGGATCGGGGCGGCGGCACGTTTGGCCGCGTCGCGTCCG
Organism: Planctomycetaceae bacterium; assembly: GCA_016795125.1. Classification (GTDB taxonomy): domain Bacteria; phylum Planctomycetota; class Planctomycetia; order Planctomycetales; family Planctomycetaceae; genus JAEUIG01. The sequence goes on from JAEUIG010000735.1 coordinate 1,777, forward strand.
ACCACGATGGTGGTGTCCGCCGCGCTCAGGATCTCGCCGGTGTCGGAATCGGTCAGCCAGGTGCTGATGTCGTCGTCCGAGAGCGATTGCGGGTTTTCCGCCGGCTCGGGTCGCGCGGGGCGACGCACATGGGTCGATCCGAGCTGGAACGTCATCGGTCCCACGGTCAGTGAACTGCCGACGGACAGCAGGGATTCCTCATTCGCGCCCAGCGGCACGCCGTCGATAAATGTGCCGTTGCGGCTGTCGAGATCGCGGACGACGACGCCGGTTTCCGTGGGGGTCAGCAGGCAGTGCTGCCGGCTGACGTCGTCAGAGCCGATGCGAATGCCGGACTCTTCATCTCGGCCGATCAGCACCTCCGGTCCCGCGACCTTGATTTTCTTGCCTTTGAACTTGCCGGTTTGCACGACGAGCACGTACATGGGCATCACCCGTTGGAAGTTGGACGACAGCGTGCGGACGGGCTGTCGTCCAGTCATAATACCCTGCAGAGACTGTGGCCGTTTCACGAGTGACGTGGAACAATCACGGGCTGACCGCAGCGGGGACAGTTGAGCGTCCGGCCGCGGTGCGACGAGCTCGCCTTGAGGCGCTTGCCGCAGTCGGGACACTCGAACCGCACTTTGTCGTCAGTTCCACTGCCGGAACCGGAACCATGACCAAAGTGGGTCTTGGCCCAGATGGCGTTGGCGTTCTGCTGCATCCTCGCCAGCAGTTCCTCGGGATCGTATGGCTTCGTCATGTAGTCGTCCGCGCCGACTCGCCGGGCGAGATCGCGGGCGTCGTCCATGTCAATCGCCGTCAGCACGATGATCGGCACCGAATCATTGATCCGCTTGAGCTGCTCGCACACTTCGAATCCGGAAGCGTTCGGCAACATCAGTTCCAGGACGACAATGTCCGGCTGACGCATGGAAAACGAGGCGTGGGCCTGGCCGCCGTCTTTGGCGACGTCGACATCCAACCCCCGCTTCTGCAAAAAGGATCGCAGAAAGTCGGCTTCGTCCCGGTCGCACTCCACGAGGAGCACCCGGTTAACAATGGAATTCGGCGGTGAGAAGCCGACCATGACGGTGACCCGGTCGAACCTCCGCTGCCTGTCGGCGGCGGCATCTAATTGTGATCCGTTATGCGTCCAGCCCGAGCGCAAAAGACGGGATAATCGCCGGCCGATCGGACGGCGCGAGAGAATTCTCGGAGTCGTGGACGAGGAACGGACCGCATCTGGTGAGTGCGTTGATTCTAACCAACACACCCGCCGGACCTCAATCTCACCGGGATTCGGGGCGACCACGGATTTCTTAGCGCCGCCGCGCCTCTGAGCATCGAGACGCTGCTGGCTCCGCCGGTGCGACCCAAGTCCCGCATCCGATTCGGATTGCAAACGGGCAGCCAACGGCACCCGGCCCGAACTCCCAGGCGAGACGGTGCGCTAGTCGCCGATTCGGATCGGATACTCGCGTTCGAACGCGCCGTCGCCGTCGCGATCTTCGCGCAGCACGGCCGTCGGCCCTGGTCCATTGAAGTCCAGTTCCCGGCGCACACCGTCTCCCGACTGCTGCACCCAGGGGGCAGCACGCAGTCCCGGCGCGTCGTACAGGGAGATCCGCGGGGCGTCCTGCGGGTCTGCGGGCTGTCGCTGCACTGCCGGCTTTTTGCCGTGCCAGATGACGAGCGAACCGGCCGCCAGAGTGAGGAACAGCGGGCCCCACTTCACGGCGGTGACAGGCTTTTCCGATCCGGGAAGGACCTCGCGGCGGCCGAAACCGACGGCCATGGCTGATGCGGGGATCCGGTCGTCGCGCCCGGACGCCGCTCCGCGCTCGCCTGCGAGCAGGTCCCGCAATTCCATGCGGGCGCGTTCGGCCAGCGATTCCGGCACGGACAGGACGTACCCGGAACGCCAGTGATGCTGCGCTGCATCGAAATCGTCACGGCAGTCGAGTCGCGGCTCGATGCCGAGGACGTAATCAAGTTCGTTGGCGAAATAGCCCGCTTCCGCCGCATTGGCAAACCGGGCCACGACCGTCCAGCACGCTTCGGGTGCGTGTTCGTTGCGAGTTGCTGAGCGGGCCAGCAATTCGGAGGATTCCGTGCACGCAGGACAGTCTCCATTCCCGCTGCAGAAGCGCCCACACTCGAGACATTGACGCATGGATCACGCGGCAGAGTTATGCGGCGCCGCCCAGCGCACGCGATGCTGAGGAATCCGATCAGGAAGCGAACGCACTTCCAGAGTACCGCAACCAGGACCGCAGTCAATGCGCCCCGGCGCAGCCGTTCTGAGGGAGCTGCAGTAGCGGATTTCGGCGTGAATGCCCCGGCGAATCCGGAAGTCGCAGGGCGAGCGGACGCCGATGACCGTCAAAATGACAACGAGACGGCGGCGCAAGCCAGGATGAGACGCTGGCGATTTACCAACCGCCGCGTCTCAGCAGTGCGCCCCTGTGTGATTCCGTGCCTGCATATTGTTCTGCAAGGCGGCTCTCGCAGTTGGGATCAGCGCATACGCCACGACAAGCCGGTGCCGATGAAGTAATCGTCGGCCGCGTCGTTCAGCCCATTGCCGGCTCGAATGTCGCATTGGACGTCCGGCGTGAGCTTCACGGTAAAGCCGCCGTCGAAGTAGTGCTGCGTGCGATCCGAGTCCGCCCCATTACCCCCAGAATGGCGCGTCAGCTTTTGTGCCGTCAAACCTTTTTATTTGATTGACTTTTTGAGTAACCAAAAGTATTCTCTGCGTCAGTCCAAATATTTTCGGTTGCAGAATCAGAGGCTTTATGAACACGCGACGCGGCTTCACTCTCATCGAACTGCTGGTCGTCATCGCCATCATCGCGATCCTGATCAGCCTGCTGTTGCCGGCTGTCCAGCAGGCCCGCGAAGCGGCTCGCAGAACCCAGTGCCGCAACAATCTCCGTCAGATCGGGCTCGCGCTGCACAACTACGAGAGCAGCCATGGGCTGTTCCCGCCGGCCTGCGTCAACAACCCGTACTTGAGCGGGACGATCGACGGCATCAGTTTCCCGGATGACCAGCAGACGGGAGGCACGGGTTTCGGCTGGGGAGCGATGCTCCTGCCGCAACTCGATCAGATGCCGCTGTACAACCAGTTCAACTTCAACACGGCCTGCTGGGCGATTGCGAACAAGGTCCCGGCGGCGACGGCGGTGCCGGCATTTCTGTGCCCGTCCGCGACGGGAGGCAGCAGCGGGTACGTGGTGCAGCATCCCGTGCCGGGACCGTCGGTCTCAGGGGCAGGCAAGACCGGCACCGACATGTTCCGTTCCGACGGCAGCCCGATAGTCTTCGCCCACTCCCACTACGTCACCAACGCGGGCATCCATCAGCCGTGGGGACGTGATCCGGCGTACTGCTTCAACTTCGACGACCCGGAACCAATCCCCGGCGTCGGTGACGCGCATATCGACGGGCCGTTCTATCCGAACTCGCACACCCGGATCCGTGATATCGTCGACGGCACGTCGAACACGGTGTTCGTCGGAGAACGCAGTTCGTTCCTGTGTCACAACACCTGGGTCGGAGTCGTCCCCGGCGGGGGGACGATCCCGCGGATGGATTTGCGCGCCTGGCCGTCGGAAAACAATGCGGCCGCCAACATGGTCGGTTCGCATTCCGGGCCGGACCTCCACGATCACCCGGAGGTCGTCATTCACGCGCCGAACAATCCCTTCGGCCACACGGATGAGATGTGGGGCGAGCAC
>JAEUIG010000784.1 GCA_016795125.1 Planctomycetaceae bacterium
CGAGTCTCCATCAGCTTGACGCAACGCGACTTTTATTCCGAGACGATCGGCCGCAGGTCGTAGCACAGCAGCCAGTCCTCCGAGCGCAGGTACAGGTACCCGCGAGAGAGCACGGGCGCGGCCCAGGTCGGGTACTTCAAATGCGGCGGCTTGAACCGGCTGATCTCTTCCCACTTCTCCGGATTGATCGGAATCAGCGCCAGCAGTCCGTATTCGGAGAGCGCCAGGAACCGGTCGCCGATCATGATCTTCGAACCGCGCCCGTAGAACGGCGTCGGTATCTTCTGCTCGCTGACCAGGTCGAGGAACTCGTCGCGCCCCGTCTGCCGCAGGTCCGTGAACGGCCGGCCCCACCCGTCCGTCTCCCAGACGACATCGCCGGTCTCGGCGTCCAGGCAGCGCAGCGTCGCTTCGTGATCGTGTCGCCCGCTGAAGCCGTAATAGCGACCATCCCGGTAGATCGATGTCGACCAGTGTGTGAGCAGATTGCGGCGGTCGCGCCACAGTTCCGTCACCGACTTGCCGTCCGGCGCGACCTGCAGTCGCGCCGCGCCGGCCTGATACGCGGCCGAAATCATGATGGTGTCGTCGACGACGACCGGCCGCGCGGCATTCACCGATTCATGGACGTCCGCGCGAAACCAGTAATGAAAATTCTCGGCGCCGGTCTGCGGATCGAGTGACACCAGTCCGTGCCGCATCAGCACGAGAATATGCCGCTTTCCGTGAATCGTGGCGGCGATCGGCGACGAATAGCTGACGACCATTTCGTCGCCCGTCCATTCGTAGATCGGGCGCAACCGCGAGTCGGTCTTCGCGCCGTCCCAGGTCGCCTGGCCGACGCTCTCCCACAGCGTCTTGCCGGTCGCGGCATCGACGGCAATCACGCCGGCGTTCGGTTGTCCGCCGGCGGCGACAATGAGGCGATCCCCTTCGAGAATCGGCGTCGCCCCGACGCCGAAAAACCCGTCCGGGATGGTCATCTCGGTGAGCAGATCGCGCTGCCAGACAACGTCCCCGGTCTCCAGCTGGAGACACAGCAGCTTCCCTTGTGCGCCGAAGGTGTAGCAGTGAGTTTCGGACAGCACGGGACTGCAGCGGGGGCCGTTGTTGTAACCGTAGGGGTCCTTGAAGCTGCTGCCATAGGCGTGCGACCACAGCAGTTCGCCGTTGTCGGCCCGCCGGCAGTCGACGATCTCCTGCCGTCCCTGCCGGTGATGGACGACAAGTCGTCCGCCGCGCACCGACGGCGCGCTGTAGCCGGTCCCGACGCCCTGCTCCCAGACCAGGGGGAGTCCGGACTCAGGCCACGGTTCCACCAGTCCGGACTCGGCCGACGAGCCGTCGTGACGAGGACCGAGAAACCACGGCCAATCCTCCCCGTCGCGCAGGGACTCAGGACTCGGCGCTGCCGCTGGACCGAGGACCGTTACCCCGGTCGTGCCACTGCCGGGGGCTTCCGGGGCTTCCAGTGCGGCGGTTGCAGTGCCGGCAGGTTCATCGGCCGGATCAGCACCGTTGCTGATTTCCGTCCCCCGGGCGCACGACGCCAGCCCGATGAGCACGCAGCTCGGCAACAACAGACGCAGTCCATGTCGGGCCATCGGCGCCACAGTTCCGGGTCTTCAGGAATCGAGTTCCTGCTGAGTGTCGAGTGTCGTCGCGCGCGGGTCAAGCGACGGTAATCCGTGCGATGGAAGTCAGTACGGCCGCAACAGGCTCATGAGCCGGCACTGGGGCGCGGCGCGTTGCCAGTCAACCACGAGGGTGCAGTCGTGAGCGGGAACCTCGTGGCACTTGACAGTTATGACATCGCTCATAACACTGCCGCTTAATGACGGTCGTCATATCACTTCCCAGGAGACGCGCACATGACGCGACGTCCTGTCCGGGTTACTCCCGGAGAAATGGACCTGCTCAGCATGCTGTGGGCGGAAGGTCCGCTCACCCTTGGCGAGGCGCACAGGCGGTTTACGCCGTACGGACGCGAGGTCAGCTACCCGACCATGCAGACGCGTCTGAATCGGCTCGTCGAGAAGCGGCTGGTGGCCCGATCGGACGATCGCCCGGCTGAGTATCGCGCGGTCGCCACCCGCGACCAGGTCTCCCTCGGCCACCTCCAGGAACTGCTGGCCAAGATCAGCCGCGGCGACGCCGTGCCGCTGGTCGCTCAATTGCTCCGCGAACAAAAACTGACTCAAGAACAGCTGGCCGAACTCGAACAACTGCTGGCCGACGCCCGCCGCGTCGCCCAGTCCCCCGCGAAACGGAGAAAGTGATGAGCCAGATCGCCGAATGGTTTGCTCCATCGCTGCTGCGGACTTCGCTGACGCTGATCGTCGCCGCGCTGCTCGTGGCGACCTGCGTGAAATGGCTGCGGCTCCGTTCCCCGGCTGGTGAGCAGTGGGCCTGGCTGCTGGTGCTCGTGCAGGGGGTGATGTTCGTCAGCCTGACGATCCCCGTGCCGTCCGAATGGCTCCCGCAATTGCGAACGGCTCCGACGTCCGTTGACGGCATCGACCTGCCGGTCGAGTCCCCGGTGCAGCAATCCCGCCCTCGCAAGCTCGATGTGCCGGAGCGGCGATTTGAACGGCGTTCGCGGCCGATTGAAGTGTTCGCCGAAACGGGGCAGTCGATCCGCGCCGTCTAAACGACGTGAACACCGACGACTGACGCGAGTTCGATCAATGTTAATGGCGCGTTGCCGATCGTGCGCAGATCGGCGCGACGGCGGTCGATGAGACGCCCTTCCCGTTGTTCAGGGACGTGCCAACCGGCCTGTGTTACTCGCGTTCCGACAGCAGCGTCCAGCGTTCGTAGCTGGCGTGCAGTTCGGCGGCGAGTTCTTCCAGGCGGCGGGTGGCGGCGGCGATTTCCGCCGCCGGCTGCTTGAAGAATCCGGGGTCTGCCATCCGGTTGTGCAATTCGGCCTGATCGGTTTCGAGGGTTTCGATCCTGCCGGGAAGCTCGTCCAGCTCACGCTGCTCCTTGAACGTGAGCTTGGCTTTCTTATCGGATGACGGCGGCGGCGCGGCAGACGGTACGGATCGCGCCGGAGCGGGCGTTGCGGGAACTGCCGTCTGTGTCTCCCCGCGCTGGCGGACGAAGTCGTCGTAGCCGCCGTCGTATTCGCGGATGTCACCTCCGCCGCCGACATAGATGGTGCTGCCAACGACGTTGTTCAGAAACGTCCGGTCGTGGCTGACCAGCAGCAGCGTGCCCGGATAATCGGCCACCAGCTCTTCGAGAAGTTCGAGCGTTTCGGCGTCGAGATCGTTGGTCGGTTCGTCGAGGACCAGCAGGTTCGACGGCCGCTTGAAGATGCGGGCCAGCAACAGCCGATTTCGCTCCCCGCCGGACAGCGACCGCGCGGGCTGGCGGGCGCGATCGGGCGTGAACAGAAAATCCTGCAGGTAGCCGTAGATGTGCTTCTGCTGTCCGTTGATCGACAGCGTCTCCTGCCCTTCGCCGACGTTCTCGACGACGGACTGGTCCTCGCTGATCTGCTCACGCAGTTGATCGAAGTAGACGATCTGCAGGTTCGTGCCGCGCCGCACGGTCCCGGCGGTCGGCGGCAGCTCGCCGAGAATCAGCTTCAGCAGCGTGCTTTTGCCGGCCCCGTTCGGCCCGATGATGCCGATCTTCTCGCCGCGGGTGATCAGCGTCGAAAAGCCGCGAACGATCTCCCGATCGCCATAGGCGAATGACACGCCTTTCAATTCGACCACGAGTTGTCCGGACGGATCGGCAGTGCTGGCCTGCATCTGGACCTTGCCGATCCGTTCGCGTCGCTGGCTCCGCTCCCGGCGCAGGGCCTTGAGCGCACGCACCCGCCCCTCGTTCCGGGTGCGGCGGGCCTTGATCCCCTGGCGTATCCAGACCTCCTCTGCGGCGAGCTTCTTGTCGAACAGTTCGTTCTGCCGCTCTTCCGCATCGAGCTGCTGCTGCTTCCGCTGCAGGAACGTCCGGTAGTCGCAGGTCCAGTCGAACAGGTGCCCGCGATCGACTTCAAGAATCCGCTGCGCCACCGACTGCAGGAACGCGCGGTCGTGCGTCACGAACAGCAGAGCTCCGTCGTAATTCTTGAGCAATCCCTCCAGCCAGGTGATGGACTCGATGTCGAGGTGGTTCGTTGGTTCGTCCAGCAGGAGGATGTCGGGCGAATGGACGAGTGCGCGGGCCAGCAGCGCGCGGCGCTTCATTCCGGACGACAGCGATGCAAACGGGCGGGCGCCGTCGATTCCCATCCAGGACAGCACGCGGGTGACGGCCTGTTCCGCTTCCCAGTGATGGGCGGGATCGGGATCGGTCTCGTATCCTTCCGCGACCAGTTGGGCGACGGTTTCCTCGCCGGCGGTGACGGGCACGTCCTGGACCAGGCGTGCGACCCGCACCTGGGGGGCGGCGGTGAGCGAGCCGTCGTCGGGCGCGATCTCTCCGGCCACGATCTTCATCAGGGTGGACTTGCCGGCGCCGTTGCGGCCGAGCAGGCCGATCCGCTCGCCGCGTTCGATCTCCAGGTCGACCTCTTCGAGCAACGGCGTCCCGCCCCAACTGAAGGAGACTCCCCGCAGACTCAACAACGGCATCGCAGCTCTCCAGAACACGCACTCTCGACCGGACGGCCGGGTGCGCACGAATTCCTCGGCGCACATCCGGGTTGTAGCGGGCGATACAGGACTCGGCGAGGGTGGCTGGCGATCTCGTTTCACGAGCGACCAGTCCTGTTATGCTGCCGCAGGTCAGTTGCATGCTCAGCGTCCTGTCGCAGCGGCCGAATGACATTCCTGTGCAAAGCTCATGCAGCCGGAAGCGCTGTCGCCTCTCGAACAGTCGTTTGAACGCTGGCGGAAGCGCGCCGGGGCGGTGCTCGCGCCGGCGGCGTTTCTGGCGGTGCTGATTGCGCCGCTCGAAATCGATGGCGCACAGCATCGGCTGGCGGCTGTGATGGCGGCGGTCGTCGTGCTGTGGGTCAGCGAAGCGTTGCCGATGCCGCTGACGGCACTGCTGGGTCCATCGGCCTGCGTGGTGCTGCAGGTCGCGCCGGCGAAGGAGGTCTTCGCACCGTTCGCCGATCCGCTGATCTTCCTGTTCATCGGGTCGTTCATCCTCGCACGGGCCATTTTTCTGCACGGGCTGGACAAGCGTGTGGCCTACGCGGCGCTCTCGCTGGAGTGGGTCGGGGCGCGGCCGAGTCGGATCCTGCTGGTGTTCGGCGCGGCGACGGCGGCGATCTCGGCGTGGATTTCCAACACCGCCACGACAGCGATGATGTTCGCCATCGGCCTGTCGCTGGTGCGGTTTCTCTACCAGCCGCGCGACGGGTCGGCGCCGCTCATGCACCCGCGGTACGCCACCGGGTTGATGCTGATGACGTCGTTCTCGGCGTCGATCGGCGGGCTGGCGACGCCGGTCGGGACGCCTCCCAACCTCATCGGGATCAGCCGTATCCGCGATGACCTGGGCGTCGACCTGCAGTTCTTCGACTGGTGCCTGATCGGGGTGCCGGTCGTGCTGATCATGTACGCGTTCCTGTTCGGGTATCTCAATTTCTTCTGCCCGGCAGGGGTGCATGAACTCGCGGGCAGCAGAGAACTGATAACGCGCGAGCGGGCGGCGCTCGGGCCGTGGACGACCGCGCAGAAGTCGACTCTCGCGGCATTCATCGCGACCGTATGCATGTGGTTCGCGCCGGGCGTCATCGCCCTCGCACCGACAGTCCTGGGAGCCGCCGGCGACCCGCAATTGCAGGACAAGCTGAGTGCCGTCAGTCGCTCGCTGCCGGAAGGAGTCGCGGCGCTGATCGGGGCGGCCCTGCTGTTCCTCCTGCCGGGAGGACGGACGGAGAGCGGAGAGAAACGTGCGGCGATCACGTGGGACGAAGCAGTCGAGATCGACTGGGGAGTGGTGCTGCTGTACGGCGGCGGGTTCGCGATGGGCGTTCTGGCCGAGAAAGTCGGGCTCGCGGCGACGATCGGCAATCAACTCACGGCGTGGCTCCCCGAGATGGGTCCGTTCGGCATCCTGCTGGCCGGGACGGTGATCGCGGTCATCACGTCGGAGACCACGAGCAACACCGCCTCGGCCGCATTGCTGACGCCGCTGGTGATCGCCTTCGCCCGGTCGGCCGGCGTCGATCCCCTGCCCCCTGCCCTCGGCGCGACGATGGGCGCCAGCCTGGGATTCATGCTCCCGGTCTCAACGCCGTGCAACGCCATCGTCTACGGGTCGGGCATGGTGCCGCTCACGCGCATGATCCGCTACGGCCTGCTGCTGGACATCGTCGGCGTGGCCGTCATCGTGACGGTCGTGAGCATCGTCGCGCCGTACCTGAAGTAGATGACGGTTCGAGGAAGCGCCGTTGCGGATTGGTCCGCTCGCAACTCCTGGACTCAGGCCGCGGACCCACTGCGCGCGACTCCAATCGCAGTTGGGTCGTCGCCGGCGATCCAGCCGTCAATTGGACTTTACGCTGCGAGCGACCAGTTCCAGCACGCGGGACCGCGAGTCACAGGTTGGCGTAAGCGACGCCACAGCAAGAGCTTCAGTTGAGTTGCCCGGCAAGGATTCGAACCTTGACTAAATGATCCAGAGTCATTCGTGCTACCGTTACACCACCGGGCAGGCAGGTGCCGTCGAAGTTTATCGGAACGCCGGGACAGAGAAAAGCCCGGAGTGGCGTCAAGCTTGGCGATTGGTTTTCGAGCGACCTGGTTTTCGCCCGTTTCCTGCGGGCGCGGTGGCGCGAGGTCTCTTTGGCCGATCTGCGGTCGGCCCATTGTAGAGGGCGGCCAGCCGCGCTGCGTGACCGGCGATCGCCGTGCGCAATTCCGCCGGCTCGAGCACCTCGGCTTGATCCCCATAGCCCAGAATCCACCATGAGATTTCGCTCAACCCGTCAACGGTGACGCGAAAATCGAGTGTGCCGTCTGGATTCCACGACAAGGACTGGGTCTTGTGCCAGGTGACTTCGGCCACGTTGTGTGCGACTTTTGGCTGGAACCGCACGACGACGCGGGAGCGTCGGTTGGGTTCCCGGACCAGGTGCCACGCATTGCCGAGATAGCGGTCGACCGAGAAGCGGGGGGGAATCGTGTAGGCATCGGTGGTCGGCTCCGTCGTGCGGATGCGGCCGACGTGGAACGTCCGGACGGCGCGATGGATCGACGACCGGCCCACCACGTACCACGCTCGCCGTCGAAAGAACAACCGGTAAGGGCTGAGGAGCGTCGTCAGCTCAGATCCTTCGAACAGGCTGTCATAGCGGATACGGATGCGCCTGCGAACGCGGATCGATTCCAGCAGTTGTTCGTAGGCTGGCAGGTTGGCGGCGTGGGGATGGTGCGAGTCGAGCCGCACGTCGATGGCGGCCGCCATGTCGCCCAGATGCGCCCGCAGCCGGCCCGGCAGATTGCTTGTCAGTTTGACGGCGGCCGATCGCGCCGCCGACTGAAACGGAATTCCCTCGCCGGCGCGACCCAGATTGTGTGCCAGGACCAGCAACGACAGCGTCTCGTCGAGCGTGAGGTCCGTGGGCGGCAGGTAGGTTTCGGCGGACAGCCAGTACCCCTGACGCTGCTGATCGAACAGCAGCGGGATGCCTGAGTCCTGCAGCGCCTTGAGGTCGCGGAAGACCTGGCGGCGGCTGATGCGGGAGAGTTCCGCCAGTTCGCGGGTGTTGAAGGTTCGGCCCGATTGCAGCAGGTCGATGAGCTGCAGCATTCGGCGGATTTTCGAGGCGCCACTCATGCCCTGTCACGATACCCGCATGCGGAATGCGTCGGAAGAGGCCGGTGCAACAGGAGTTCGGCAAACATTGCCGACCCCCGGCGGCGGCAGCCGGGTCTCATTCCGCCGGTTCAGGGTCGGCGATATCATGCCCGCCCCGATCGACGTCTGTCGATGGACCGACCCTGCCTGGAATGATTCCAAGATGTCTGTTCCGGTCTTCAGGTTCATGGTGACTTGCGCCGCCCTGATCGGGATACTGGCGACCAGAAGCGAGCGAAGCATGGGGGCAGAGGACGAAAGCCGGGACGACCCGGTGTCGGATCGCAGCTACCCGAATTTGCGGATGCCGACACTCGGCGGCCGCCAGTTCTGGGGGGACGTCTGCTACCTGCGCGGCTGGCGAATTCAGCATCACGTCCTGACGGGACACTACCGGCTGCTCGATCCGGACGACGTCCGCGTCGCCTGGGGAACAGAAGCGGCCTGCCGCAGCGAACTCCAGCGAATCCGCATCGCGCAAGGGCTGACACCCGATACCGGCAAGCTGATTGTCGTCGTGCACGGGATCATTCGCTCCTCGAAGTCGTTCAGCCGCATGCGGGTGGCGCTGGAACGGGACGGCTATACCGTCGTCGGCTTCGACTATCCGAGCACGCGGGTGACGATCCTCGATTCGGCGGAGTACCTGCGGAGAGTCATGGAGTCGCTCAGCGGGGCGAGTGAAATCAACTTCGTCGTGCACAGCATGGGCGGACTGATTGTGCGGACTTACCTCAAGCACGGCACCGACCCGCGAATTCGCCGGATGGTCATGCTGGGGGTGCCGAACCATGGCGCGAACATGGCGAACGTGGTTCAGAGCAATCCCCTGTTCAAGCTGTTGTTCGGTCCGGCCGGTCAGCAGCTCATCGAAGACCCGGCCGGCTTCATCTCCGGCCTGCCGACGCCGCGATTCGAGTTCGCCGTCGTGGCCGGTGCGCGCGGCACCGACGAGGGCTGGAATCCGCTGATCGACGGCGATGATGACGGCACCGTCGAGGTCGAGAACACGCGCCTGCCCGGCGCCACCGATTTCATGACGGTTTGCGGCCTGCATTCGTTTCTGATGGACCGCGAAGACGTCATCGACTCGACGTGCCGATTCATCAGCACCGGAGCGCTGCGCGAGACCGGCGTCCGCGAACCGATCCCGGCGGCAGTTCCCGCTGCACTCACGAAGACCGATTGACCGGGCCTCTCCGCCGAACGAGACCAATTCGGTTGCGGCGGCGCGCTTCCGCAGCGATGATCGCCGCCACCTATGGTGGTCCGACCCGGCGTCAACCTGATCCGCGCGGCACTGGTCATCGCCGGCACATCGGTGCTGGGCCTGTGGTTCCCCATTGCCGCCACGGCGCTGGTGTTGCTGCTGTCCTGCGGCGCCCTGGTGCTGTGCGCGCTCGATTTTGCCGCCTTGCGCCGCTCGTTCGGAACGGTCGCGTTCCAGCGACGGCATCCGCAGGTCGTCGGCCGCAACCTGCCGTTTGAAGTCGAATGGACGATCACCGGCGCGGAACCCCTGCCGGCCGGCGCACTCCGCGACGAGTCGCCCACGAATGCCGCACAGCGGTTCGTGTTCCTCCCGTTTGCCAATGGCCACAGGACGCTGAAGCTGGCCGAGCTGCAGCGGCTGCCGACGCGCGGCGTCCATACTCTCGGTCCGGCCTGGCTGCGCCTGACTGGTCCTGCCGCGTGCCTGGAGGCACAACGGCAGATCGGACCGACTTCGGACGTCAAAGTCCTGCCGGAGCAATACGCGTCCCGCGACGAACTCATCAAGCTGACCGGCGATGAGATTGCGCTGCTCGACAAGCAGGTATTCACGCGGCAGAAGGGGGCCGGCACCGAATTTGAGTCGCTGTCGGAGTATCGGCAGGGCGATGATCCGCGTCGGATCGACTGGCGGACGTCGGCGCGGCAGGGTCGGCCGATCGTCCGCCGCTACCAGATCGAGCGTCACCGCGACGTGATGATCGTCATCGACTGCGGCCGGTTGATGGGCACGCAGACCGAGCGCGGCTCCAAGCTGGACTGCGCCGTGGATGCGGGACTGCTGCTCGGCCGCGTGGCGCTGCAGGGGGGCGACCGCTGCGGACTGGCTCTGTACGACAGCGAAGTCCGCGGCTACCTGCCGCCGATTGCCGGCGCATCATCCATCAATGCGCTGGCCGAATGCGTGTACGCCGCCCAGATCGTGTGGCGCGAATCCGACTTCGCGCCGATGTTCGCCGCTTTGCAGCGGCGCCAGGCGAAGCGATCGCTGCTGGTGATTATCTCCGACCTGGTGGACGCCGAGACGTCGCAGTACCTGCGCGCCTCGCTGTTGCGCCTCCAGCAGCGGCACGTCGTCCTGTTCGCTGCATTGCGGACGTCGCTGCTCGATCGCGTGATCGAGGAGCCGGTGAGCACGATGCTCGATGGTTCGCGGAAGGCTGTGACGTACCGGCTGATGCGCGAACGTGAACAGGCCCTGCATACCCTGCACCGCGCCGGCGTGTTCGTGCTGGACGTCGAACCAACGCAACTCGCGGCGCCGCTCGTCAACGCGTTCATCGGCCTGAGGCAGCGCAACCTGCTGTAATTCGCACAGATTCGGCAGATGTAGGGGGACGCGGTATGAAGAGACGGCGTCCGCTGGTCACCTACGCTCTGTTGCTGTGCATCACAGCGTTCCTCGCATGGCTCTCGTGGCGGCCACGCGATCCACGTCTCGTCGGAACATGGATTGTGACGCCGGACCCTCAGTCCAACTGGAATGAGGCATGGCAGTTGCGAACAGACGGAACTGGTGAGCGCGATCTGAGACGCACGAGATCGGAAGGCGACACGACGCACGTCGAAACTCTGGCGGAGAGATTTCGCTGGTGGACCGACGGCGACTGTCTCTACATCAAATGGGGGACGGACGCCGTGGGTTGGGATCGAATCACGGAAACAGCAGAGGAGTTGATCCGCGCGGTCGAGGGTCAACCCGCGCGGTTTGAGACGAGAGAGTATGAATTCGTCGTCGATAAGGAGAAGGTGATTCGCGTCGAACCTGAACAACCTGCGACTGCAGACGACGGTACCCTCATCTTTTCTCAACCGGGGTCCATCGAACTTGGGCTCGACTGACCGGCGATCCGTCCCTCCCGCCGCGCGGATCACGGTTGACCCCGGCTCCGGCGGACCCGTAGCATGCGGAACGGCTCGTGCGGTGAATTCTTTTATTTCCAGT
>JAEUIG010000790.1 GCA_016795125.1 Planctomycetaceae bacterium
ATTGGTCAATTGTCAGTTGTCATTGAAGCGCATGCTTTTCGCAATGACAAATGACGATTGAGAAATGACGAATGACAAATCACTTCGCCGCCGCCGCTGCTTCGGCCTGCTCCGCGGCGTAGAACGTCACCAGCGCGCCCATCTCCGGCTTGAGGAAGACGCCTTCTTCTTCGGCGGGGACCGTGAGCTTGACGCGTACCGGGACGGCGCCTTTGGCGCGATCGGCGATCGGCATCAGGCGCGACACCGTGGCTTCGTAGACGCGGTCGGGGAAGGCTTCCGCCCGCACCTTGCAGCGCTGGCCTTTGAACACCTTGCTGATGTCGCGCTCCTGAATGTCGAGTTCGACTTCCAGGTCCGCGAGATCGGCCATCTCGCACAGGCTGAACGACCCGTTGAAGGCGATCGGGTTGACGATGTTGCCTTCTTCGGCGTTCTTGATCAGGATCGTGCCGCCGATGGGAGCGCGAATCGTGCAGTTGTCGAGCTGCCACGTCGTCCGTGTGACTTCCGCCTCGGCCTGCTGGACCTCGGCGCGGGCCGCGTCGATCCGTTCCACCCGCGGTCCCACCTGCAGCAGTTGCAGCGCGGAGGTCAATCGCGCGACCCGCTGCAGCTGCGCCAGATACAGACTTTCGGCCTGGGTCAGCGCCTGCTCGCTGCTGGCGTTCTGTTCCCGCAGCCCCTTGATCCGCTGGTAGTCGCGTTCCAGTTCGGTCAGCGTCTCTTTCGCCTCGGCGAGTTCGGCCTGCGACTGTTCGAGTTCCTCGGTCCGGGCGCCGCGTTCCAGTTCGAGCAGCTTCTGCTTCTGGAGGTTGAGCGTGGCGACCGACCGGTCGTGGTCCGCGCGGTATTGCGTGTCTTCGATGATCGCCAGGACATAACCCTTGTCGACCCGCATCCCTTCTTCGATGCGAAGCTCCAGCACCATGCCGGAGACCTTCGGGCTGACGAGAATCTGGTGGGCCGGCTGGATGTAGCCCTTGGACTCCAGGGAGATGGCGTCGGCGGACGTCTCGGCCGGGGCAGTGGAGCGTGTGCTGCCGATGGCGGCGGTCACGGCCGATGACTTGGCCGCAGTCGCCGGAGTGTCAGCCGGCAGGGCAGGCGTGTTGCGCTGCTGCAGCAACTGCCAGGCGGTGACGGCATTCGTCGCCAGAAGCAGGCAGACGATCAGCCAGGGGACGACGGACCGTTGCGGCGGAGCCGTCGCCGTGGTGGGTAAGCGGAGCGACTGGACCTGCTCCCGCAGGCTGTTCGATCCGCTCGCGCGCTCAACGGGAGCATCAGACGCGGGCATGGTCGTGCAGGGGACAGCCGGTGACGGGGGAAACAGGGACAGCCACGATACGGCCCCATTCTACGCGATGGCGGACGGGGAGCCAGTCAACAAAGCGCGGGGGAAGTCGCGAAACCGCAAGCGAGGATTGGGGGCGTGCCTCGTTAAAGTTAGTTAGCGTTTCCAGCGGCTGGGGCGCCGGCCGAGGTGTTCGTACGCGGAGTCGTTGAGGACGCGTCCGCGCGGGGTGCGTTTGAGCAGTCCGCAGCGGAGGAGGAACGGCTCGATGTCGTCCTCGAGCGTGTCGGCGGGGAGGCTCATGCTGTGGGCGATGGCCTGCACGCCGGCCGGACCGCCGCCGTAAAACTCGATCAGCGTTTCGAGGTATCGGCGGTCCTGGCGTTCCAGTCCGAGGGCGTCGATTTCGAGCATGTCGAGCGCGGCGCGGGCGATCTCGGTGGTGATCTTGCCTTCGGCGTGTTGCAGCGTGGCGTAATCGCGGGTACGGATCAGGACGTTGTTCGCCTTGCGGGGCGTGCCCTGGCTGCGACAGGCGACCTCGTGGGCGGCATCGTCGGTGATGTCGCTCTTGAGCTTGCGGGCGTTGCGGGACACCAGCTCGATCAGGTCTTCCAGCTCGTAGAAGTCGAGGTGTTCTCGATAGACGAACCGGTCGCGCATCGGGGCAGTGAGCATGCCCGCGCGGGTCGTCGCGCCGATCACCGTGAACGGCTTGAGCTGCATGTTGATGGTCCGCGCGTTGAGACCTTCGCCGAGGGCGATGTCGACGCGGAAGTCCTCCATGGCCGGGTACAGGAACTCCTCGACGGCGGCCGGGAGCCGGTGGATTTCGTCGATGAACAGCACCGAGTTCTGAGAGGCGTTGGTGAGATACGGCAGCAGGTCTTTCGGCGCGGAAAGCGCCGGGCCGGCAGCGATCTGGAAATCGACGCCAAGTTCGCGGGGAATGACAGTCGCGAGCGTCGTTTTGCCGATGCCGGGGGGACCGTCGAACAGGATGTGGCCGAGGGTGTCGCCGCGTTTGCGGTTGGCGTCGAGCATGACGCGGACCCGCTCGACAACCTTGCGCTGGCCGATGACCTGGTCCAGCCGCTGCGGCCGGAGTGCGTCGTCAAACTGCTCGTCGCTGGAATCGAAGGGGCGTGGACCGTTCGAAGGGGGAGCCGGAGGGTGGGCACCCGATCCGCTGTTGCCGGTCGACGCAGCATCGTCGTCCGGATCGGGCGTGCTTCCCTGAATAACGCGGTCCCTCGGCATCTTGAATCCGTCCGTGTCGCGGTTCTGCGAGACGAGAACCGCCTGATCGTTCGCCCTCACCCCCGACCCCTCTCCCGGGGGGAGAGGGGAGATTGGAGCACGACGCACAGCATAGTGGGCGCACGCACAGCGGTCTATTGGAGATGGAGGGCTTGCGGGACTGGAACAATGTGCCCCCAACGCTCGCCCTCACCCCCGACCCCTCTCCCGGAGGGAGAGGGGGGACGATTTGCTCAGGCGGGAGCCTGAGCGGCGCCGGTTGCCGGGCCCTTCCAGCGTTCGAACTGGGTGGCCTGGCGCGTGATGCGGAGGTAACCGATCATGATCAGCAGCTGCGCGAGAGGAACCGCGAAGAGCTGCAGAATCACACCGATGTACGGAATGAAGGACGGGATCGTCTGCACGCCCATGGCGATGGCGCCGACGGCGAGGATGGATCCGATGTCTTTCTTGCACAATTCGATGGTCTGACCGATGGCGTCGGAGCCGGTCAGCCGGCGGTCGATGAGCATGGGGAGGGCGGGCCACCAGCACAGGGAAATCAGCATGCCGGGCGCGACGCACAGCAGGCAGCCGACGATCATGAGCGCGCCGGCCGCGAGCATGACGAGCATGACCGGCAGGATCAGCGGGCGGCCGTCGGCGGTGAAGCCCCAGAACAGGTCGGTGATCGTGGGGCCGTCGCCGCGTGCGATGTTGAGATACAGCTTCGTGGTTCCGAGCTGCATCACGGCGCCGAGTGCCAGCATCAGCGGAAACAGGATCAAGACGGCGGGAATGATGACCAGCAGGGCTGCTTCCTCGTCGTTTGCCCCGACCGCGCTCACGCCGAAGACGATCGGCAGCATGCAGGGCAGCACGACCAGGATGGGCAGGAACATCATGATCACGGCAGCGCCGAGCATGAGGCCGAGTTCCTGCTGATACAGCTTCCACGCCGAGTTCATGATCTCGCTGACGTCGAACGGCGGGATCGTCGGCGGTTCATTCTGTACGGGCGCTGCACCTTCCAGGGAGCCGCCGCAGAACCGGCAGTTGCGTGCGCTCGCATCGTTCTCGGCGTGGCAGTGCGGACAGTTCACTTCGGCGCCGGAGCGACGGCGCGGCAGCGTCTCTGTCGGCGGTGCGTCCGTCGCTGCCGCTGCATCCGTTGCCGGATCACTGGCAGCGACGGCGTCGGCCGCGAGAGCGTAACCGTCGGCGGGCGTGTTCTCCTGCGGCGGGGGCGTTGCAGAGGCCGGGGCGGTCGGTTCGGCCGAGCTGTACGGCACCCAGATGATCTCGCCGCAGGCGGGGCACTTGGCGCTCAGCCCGGCCTTGTCGTCGGCCGTGCGGAGCAGGTGCTGGCACTTCGGGCAGGAGAATTCGATCGCCACTCGACAGCCCTCCGGGAAAGATGGTTCGCATCATGCGTGCGGCGCACCGGCACGTATGGGGTGGTTCGCCTGCGTGCCGAGCATCTTACGCGGCAAATCCGAAATCCGAAACGAAGAAGGTCGATTGTCAATGGTTCATGGTCAATGGAGATGAGTGCGCGACCATTGGGACGGTCGGTCGACCGCGGGCAAACGCGACAACGACCCACCGCATTCGGTAACCTGACGCCATCGCGCAATTGACCATGAACCATTGACAATTGACCAATTCAAATGAGCGCTGAAGCCCGAATCAAGGAACTGAATCTCGAACTGCCGCCGGCTCCCAAGCCGGGGGGCGTCTACAAGCCGGTCGTGCAGGTCGGCAACCTGCTGTACGTCTCCGGACATGGGCCGATCCGCTCGGACGGCAGCCTGATCACCGGCAAAGTGGGCGCTGATCTCGACGAAGCCCAGGCGAAAGACGCCGCGCGGCAGACCGGCCTCACGATTCTCGCAACGCTGCAGGCGCAGATCGGCTCGCTCGACCGGATCGTGCGGACCATCAAGACGCTCGGGATGGTGAACGCCGTGCCGGACTTCAAGCGTCACCCGCAGGTGATCAACGGGTTCAGCGAACTGCTGCGGGACGTCTTCGGCGAGGACGGCATCGGGGCGCGCAGCGCCGTCGGCATGGGCTCGCTGCCGGGGAACATCCCGGT
Organism: Planctomycetaceae bacterium; assembly: GCA_016795125.1. Classification (GTDB taxonomy): domain Bacteria; phylum Planctomycetota; class Planctomycetia; order Planctomycetales; family Planctomycetaceae; genus JAEUIG01. The sequence continues at coordinate 4,635 of JAEUIG010000790.1, forward strand.
GGAGGTAGAAGTGATTTTTGAAGTGCGGGATTAGCGCGGTCACCCAAGCCGACGGTTTCACCGTCGGCGAATGAACCCGACCGTCCGACGGCAAGCCGTCGGCTTGGATATGGAGACGAATGCATGAATCGCGTTGCGTTGCTGACGATGGGAGTGTTGCTCGTCGCATCGCTCACACGCGCCGATGATGCTCCGAACGCTCTGCAGTTCACGCTGCGATCGCGGGTAGAGACGTGCGGGGGGTCGGGGCGGCATCATATTGTCACGACGGACGAGGCGTGGAACCCTGCACACACGGCGCTCATCGTCTGCGATGTGTGGGACCTGCATCATTCTCTGAATGCGGTCCGCCGCGAGGAGGAGTTCGCCCCGCGGCTGAATGAGGTCGTGCAGGAGGCCCGTCGCCGCGGCGTGACGATCATCCATGCGCCGAGCAGCTGCATGGAAAGCTACGTCGATCACCCGGCCCGCAAGCGCGCCGTCGAGATACCGCTGTCGCAGAACCTGCCGACCGACATCCAGGACTGGTGCAGCCGGATTCCGGCGGAAGAGCAGGGGACTTATCCGCTGGATCAGTCCGATGGGGGAGCGGACGACGATCCGGCCGAGGCGAAAGAGTGGGCCGCGAAGCTCGCGGCGATGGGGCGCAATCCGGGCACGCCGTGGAAACAGCAGTCGGACCTCGTCGCGATCGAGCCGCAGGACTACATCAGCGACAAGGGGGACGAGGTCTGGAGCATTCTCGAAGCGAACGGAATCACGAATGTGATTCTGGCCGGCGTGCATACCAACATGTGTGTGCTGGGGCGGCCGTTCGGGCTGCGGCAGATGGCGAAGAACGGCAAGCGGGTCGTGCTGCTGCGCGACATGACCGACACGATGTACAACCCGGCGATG
>JAEUIG010000048.1 GCA_016795125.1 Planctomycetaceae bacterium
CGCGAAAACGAGGCGAACCTTCAATCCCGGTCATTTACCAACACATCTACGACCAGATTGATTTCGAACTCCAAATCGACGACGTGCAGATCGTCATACTCAAAGGGAGACGAAAATCCGGCGTCGAGGCAAACTTGTTGGGATTCTCGAACTACCACAAGTTGATCTGGCGGCTCGAACCACCTCAGCTGGAACGCGGTCGGACTGATGGCTTTGTGGGACTCTGGATCCGCGACTGGCAGGTGTGGGTCGGCAGCTTTCAAGGTTTCACTGCGAGGATCGATCACCGAACGGGAGCGGTGTTGGAGTCGATGTGGACAAAGTAGGAGCACTATCGCACCCTGACGGTCGCGGCTGGTACTCCTCCTCTGACATCACAATGGCCGAGCGCGTCACCCTCATCGGCCTGGATTTCGGCACGACGACCAGCAGTGCGGTGGTTGCCGAGGCCGATGTGTTGCGGAGCGCCGGGACTGGCCGCACCGAGTTCGGCGAGCTGACCGTGCGGTATCGGTCGGAGATGCGATTCACGCCGTTGTCCGGCGGCGAGCAACTCGACCTGGCGCAGCTGGAGACGTATCTCGACGACTGGTTCGTCGCCGGAAATGTGCGGAGTGAGAACATTTTCGGTGGCGGCGCGTTGCTGACGGGACTCACCGCGCGGCGCGAGAATGCAGCGGCGCTCGTGGAGCTGATCCGGCGGCGGCTCGGAGATGCGCTGATCGCCACGGCGGACGATCCGCGGCTGGAGTCGTGGCTGGCATTCATGGGGGGCTGCGCAGCGCTGTCGCGGTTTCATCCCGAGCAACCGGTGCTCAATCTGGACATCGGCGGCGGGACGACGAACCTCGCACTAGGACTGAACGGCGAAGTGCTCGATACGGCGTGCCTGTTCATCGGCGCGCGGCACATCCGGGTCGAACCGGGAACGTACCGGGTCACGGCGGTGTCCAGGTATGCGCGGGCGATGCTGGATCATCTCGGGATTCCCAGCGGCTTGGGGGATGTCCTCGGTCCGGAGGAGCGGGATGCGTATCTGGAGTTGAACATCGCGCTGCTGGAGCAAGCAACGGGCGCGAACGTTGTTGCAGATCAGACGATTCATGAACTGGTGACGCAGGTCGGGTTTCGTCGAGATCGCCGGGGAGATGGGGAGCCGGTGATGTCGGGCGGGAGCCTGACCTACACGGGAGGCGTCGGCGAACTCATTTATGCACACGCGGCCGGATTGCCGTGGCCCGAGACGACGGCATTTGGCGATCTGGGGATCGACCTCGCGCAGCGAATCGTGGCGTCGCCGGTGCTTGGGCCCGACATCCATACGCATCGCCCGGCGTTTGCCGGTCGGGCGACGGCACTCGGGCTGATGCGACACTCGACGGAACTTTCCGGGAACACGCTGTATCTGCCGCGCCCGGAACTGCTGCCGCTCAAAGATGTGCCGATCTTCGGCGCGATCGACGTTGCGGTTTCGTTGGAGCACAGCGCATCGCTGCTGGACCTGGTACGGCACAGCGCTCGTGGCGGGTGTCTGCTGGTGCGACTGGACTCAACCGCCGCGACGGATGTTCGCGAGACCGGACGCCGGATCGCAGCGGCAGCTGATGAAGTGAGCTTTCCGCCGGATCGGTTGCTGGTGCTGCTGGTACAGCACAACCTCGGCAAGGCCCTTGGGCAATACGTCACCGACTGGGGCAAGCGGCCGCTGAACCTGGTGGTCATCGACGAAGTTCCGTCCCGCGATGCCCAGTACGTCCGCATCGGCCGGCCGCATCGCGGGAACGTCCCGGTGTCGTTCTATGGGCTGAACGACGTGTGATTGGCAATGAACGAAGGGAACCGCGAAAACGGCAAAAAGGCGGAGCTGCTGATGACGTCTCACAGAGCGAAGCACGATCAAATCAATCGTTTTTTGCTGCTTTCGTGCCTTTCGCGGTTTAACACATTGCAGAGACTTCATGGTCGAGTGCGAGGTCTGTCTGCGATCCTTGCGAGGTGTGGTATCATCGCGGTGAGGCAGTGCTCGCCCGCAGGACCGTCGAATCCGAACTGGAACCCGGTCTCCCGTCGCCTCTGTTTCCTCCGTTGCCTCCTGTTTGTCCTTTCATTCCCACCGTCATGCGTGCACTGACCCCACTGGACGTCATCCGGGTTCCTGCTCCTCGACCGGACGAGACCTACACCCACCGCTGTTTTGACCGCGTCGTGAAGTTCACGGGTCTCAAGCAGCTCCTCGGGACCGCGGACTACAGCAAGGCCGGCGATCGGCATGCCGGACTGGCGGCCGAGTCCGATACCGCCCGCGAGTCGGCCCGCGCGATCCTGTCGGACCTGACGCTGCAGCATCTCTACGACCATCCGCTGACCGACAACGACGGCCGCGTCGATAGCGTGATGCGTGTCAGTTACGACATCGATCTCGGTATCTTCGGCGAGATTGCCGGCATGACGTTCGGCGAGTTCAAGGACCATCTGCTGCGATCAGGCGGCGCGGAGATCAAGCGCGTGACGCGCGGGCTGACGGCCGTGATGGCGGCGGCAGTCGCCAAGCTCTGCGACGTCCACGAACTGATCGCGATTCCGCGCAAGATCAACGTCCCGAGCACAGCGCGCACGTCCCTCGGCGCGCCCGGTACGCTCTCCTCGAGATTGCAGCCGAACCATCCGACCGACGATCTCCGCGGCATCACCCTGCTCTGCTACTGGGGTCTGTCCCTCGGTTCGGGCGATCAGCTGATCGGCGTGAACCCGGCGATCGACACTGTCGACAGCGTGTCGCGCGTCTTGCACCGGCTCGATGCCATCCGTCGCCAGACCGGCGCACCGACGCAGATCTGCGTGCTGTCGCACATCAAAACGCAGATGGCCAGCCTGGAGCGCGGCGCACCGGTTGAAATCCTGTTCCAGAGCCTCGCCGGCACCGAGAACACAAATCTCCACGAGTTCGACATCACCGTCGATCTCCTCGATCGCGGTTACCGGCTGATGCAGGAGCGCGGCCCGCTGAAGGACATCGCCCCGCAGTGCATGTACTTCGAGACCGGACAGGGGAGCGAGTTTACCTACGGCCGGCACAACGGGATCGACATGACGACCTGCGAGGCGCTCTGCTACGGCCTCGCGCGTCGGTACGACCCGTTCATGGTCAACAACGTCACCGGCTTCATCGGCCCGGAGACTCACCTGGACGGCATGGAGATGATCATCGCCAACCTGCAGGACCACTTCATGGGCAAGCTGCTCGGCTGCCCGATGGGCATGGGGTCGTGCTACACGCTGCACTCCGACATCACGCTGGAGGCGCAGCAGATGGTGACGGAAATGCTCACCGCCGCCGGTGCGAACTACTTCATGGATGTCGCCCTGAACACCGACCGCATGCTGGCGTACTTCGACACGAGCGCCCACGACAACCAGACGCTTCGTGAAGTGCACAACAAGCGTCCCGGCGCCGAGTATCTCGAATGGGGCCTCTCGCGCGGCATTTTTGCGTACGACGAACACCGCAACGTCGTTCGCGGTCCCACCTGGGGCAACCCGCGCCAGTTCTGCGCCTCAGACGAGGAGTTCGACGAACTCTGGTCCTCCACGCCCGCGATGTACGGTCTCGACAGCGCCGGACCGCGTCCGGCGAATGCCGTCAGCCGGGAGACGCGGCTCAACCAGGAAGTCGGCCGCGAGGCGATTCATTCAGAACTGCGGATCGACGATCTCAACCGCGTCGTTGAGTTCCGTTCGATCGTCACCGGCGCGACGAGTAAAGAGTCGCATCTCAGTTCGCCAAGCCGCGGCGCGCAGCTCAGTGCGGAGAGTGCCGCATCGTTGTCGGCCGAGGATCACACCGTCCAGATTCTGGTGTCCGACGGTCTCAGTTCCGAGGCGGTCCATCACAACATCCCGGACCTGCTGCCAGTGCTGCTGGACGGCCTCGCGGGTCGGGGAATCAGCGTCGGCCGGCCCCTGCTCGCTCAGTATGGGCGCGTGAAGCTCGCGGAGCCGATCGCCGAGAGACTCGGAGCGCAGGTGGTCGTGCACCTCATCGGCGAACGACCGGGCGGCGACGCGCAGGCCTCGCGCAGCCTGTCGGCGTACATTCTGTACCGGCTCACCGATCCGAATGCCCAGCAGGCCGCGGCGGCCTTCAACGGCAATCCGCAGATTCGCTGCGAGTACACCGTGATTTCGAATATCTACGGCGGCGGGCTGCCGCCGGCCGAAGCGGCCGCGGTGATCCTGGAGAAGGTCGGCGACATCCTCGAACACCGGGCTGCCGGGAACCGGCTGGAATCGCTGGTGAAGGGATAACGCGTGGAGCTTCGGATTTGAGCCCCTCGGAGATCCGGCGCTGGCCACGGGGTTCTACCCCGTGGCTCAGGCGAACCCGCTTACTCTTCGCTGCCTTCTTCCGCAGCCGACGCGCCGCGGCTGTGCCAGGCGTCGGAGCTGCGGAGCCGGCGGCGGATCTGGCGGCGGTGGGCTTCGCTCTTTCGCCAGGCTGCATTTGAGCTGAGATCGTCCTGGGCGACTCCGGCCGCCGCCAGGGCCTTCTCGCAGGCCGCCAGCTGCGCATCCGCACGCTCCAGTTGCCCTTCCAGCACTTCTCGATTAAGTCCCATTGTCACGTGATCCTGTTCGCTGTTGCGTGTGTCTGTTGATGGCAGGGGCGGGATTCTGGCAGACCGGCGGAGAAGGTGCAACAGGAAGCAGCGGTCAGCCATCAGCTTTCAGCGAGCAGAATGGGTCGTATCGAGTCGTCTCAACATGCGGCCGCGACGCTGATTGCTGAAAGCTGATGGCTGACTGGTCAATGCAAGCTATCATGATCCCATGTCGGCAGCCGAACCCGCCCGCAATTTTGCCACGGCCGTTGTGCAGAAACTGCATGATGCGGGGCATGTTGCGCTATTTGCGGGGGGGTGCGTCCGCGACCTGCTGATGGGGCGGCAACCGCAGGACTATGACGTCGCAACCGACGCCCGGCCGGACCAGGTCCGCGAGCTGTTCGGCCACCGGAAGACGCTGGCCGTTGGCGAGAGTTTCGGCGTGGTGATCGTGCTCGGCCCGCGGGTTGAGGGGCAGCACCTCAAAGTGGAAACGGCGACGTTCCGCAGCGAGGGGGCGTACCTCGACGGGCGGCGACCCGATCCCGACCAGATCCGCTTCACAACCGCCGAGGAAGACGCGCGGCGGCGCGACTTCACTATCAATGGGATGTTCTACGATCCGCTGGCCGGGGAAGTCCGCGACTACGTGGGCGGCGAACCGGACGTTCGAGCGGGAATCATTCGCGCCATCGGCCGGCCACAGGACCGGATGCAGGAAGACAAGCTGCGGATGCTGCGCGCCATCCGTTTTGCCGCGACGCTGGACTTCGAGATTGAACCGGCGACGGCCGATGCGGTCCAGGAAATGGCGCCGCAGCTGACGGTCGTCAGCGTCGAACGCATCACGCAGGAGTTGACGAAGATGCTCGTCAACCGGCACCGCCGCCGCGCGGTCCGGCTGGCGCAGCAGCTGGCGTTGCTGCCGGTCATGCTGCCAGAGATCGCGGATCAGGCGGCGGCGGACAATCCGGGACCGTGGACGCACATTCTCGATATGCTCGATGGCCTCGAGACGCCGGGTTTCGAGCTGGCACTGGCGACGTTGCTGCAGCGATTGCCGGCATCCGGCAGCGGGAAGCGCGATCGGGACCGCGCGGGAACCGTGACGGCAATCACGCGCCGATTGCGGTTGTCGAACGAACAGGGAGAGCGAGTGGTGTGGCTGGTCGCACATCAACAGGACCTGGCCGAAGCACCGCAATTGCCGGCGGCGAGGCTTAAGCGCGTGCTGTCGCATCCGTTCGCCGGCGATCTGCTGGCGTTCATGCGGGCGGACGTGCGCGCCCGGCGCGGCGATGCGACAACCGTCGAATTCGTCGAGCGATACCTGGCCGAGACGCCGGCGGACGTGCTCAATCCGCCGCCGCTGGTGACCGGGGCCGACCTGATCGCGCTGGGCTTAAAGCCGGGACCGGACTTCCAGTCGCTGCTGGAACGCCTGCGCGATGAACAGCTCGAAGGCCGCGTGACGACGAAGGACGGGGCAATCGCTCTGGTACGAACGTGGATTTGAGCAGAAACCACGAAAGGCGCGGAAGCGGCGAAACGACGTTGCTACTGTGCCACGGGGTTTATCCCCGTGGGAGTGCGTCTCCGGCCACGGGGATAAACCCCGTGGCTCATTTTCGTCTCAGCGGAGGGTGGTGCTTTGCACGGTCAGTTTCGCCAGCCGTTCGGGAACGGGAAACGGTAGCACGAGCGGCGCCTGGATGCCGGGTGTGCCGTCGGCCAGCCGTTGCAGTTCCAGCGGCGGGTCGGCGAGGTCTTCGTGGTAGAACCGGCTGCTGGGGAAGATGTCGGCCGGGTAGGTGAAGTTGTCCAGCATGGCGAGCGCGCAGCAGTGAGCAGCGCCGACGGCGCTTTCCAGCATGCCGCCCACCCAGCAGGGGATGTTCGCGTCGCGGCAGAGATTGTGAATCGCCACGGCGTTCGTGAGGCCGCCGACGCGGCCCGGCTTGATGTTCACGTACCGGCAACTGCTCAATTCAATTGCCTGCCGCGCGCGGTCGAGCGAGACGATGCTCTCGTCGAGGCATACCGGCGTCCGGATCCGCCGCTGCAGCTGCGCATGGTCGACGACATCGTCGTGCTGCAGCGGCTGTTCGATCATCGCCAGGTTGAAGCGGTCCAGGTCCGCAAACAGTTCGGCGTCGCGGAGCCGGTAGCCGCTGTTGCAGTCGATGTGCATGGTGTGCGTCGGTTGCCGCCGGCGCACGGCCTCCAGCATGGAGACATCCCAGCCGGGACGGAACTTCAGCTTGATGCGGGGAAATCGCTGCTCGACGGCGCGGTCGACGTTGTCGAGCAGGTCGTTGATGCTGTCCATGACGCCGAAATCCGCGCCCACGGCGGCCGCGTCACGAGTGGCCCCGAGCAGTTCGTGCAGGGGCCGGTTCTGGTTGCGCGCCTGCAGGCTCCACCAGGCCGTATCGAGCGCCGCCTTGGCGAAGGGGTTCCCCTTGAACAGCGACAGTTCGGCCTGCAGTTGCTCGCCTGAGGCAATCTCCTTTCCCAGGAGGGCCGGGCCGAGCCATTCGCGCACGACGGCGTAGGCGCCGCCGGCCCACTCAGGGCTGTAACAGGGAGCCGCGAAGGGGGCGGCTTCTCCCCAACCGTCGAGCGATCCGCTGACCATCCGGCACAGGACGGCATGAATGGCGGCATCCTCCCCATACGCCGTGCGCCACGGGAAGATCAGCGGCATGGCGACGTGGTAGAGGTCAATTCGATCAATTCTCATCGCCGGGCTCGCGAATGCCGGGTGACAGGTGTGACGTGATCCACTCAACGGCCTCGGGAACCCAGGTGGACGGGAGTCGGTGTTCGCCCGCGACGATCAGTTGCCGGGCGCTTGGTCCCGCGATCAGGGCGGCACGGGCCTGTGCGTGCGGTACGGGACACATGCTGTCGTTGTCGCCCACGATCGTCAGGAACGGCCGGTTGCCGATCCCGCGGGTGAAGTTCTGGGGAGCGATCGGGGACCACTTCGAAGTTTCTGCCGGAGCCGCGACCGAAACGGCGACTGTGACGCGCGGCTCGGTTCCCGTCAGCAGAAACGTCTGCGTGCCCCCCATGCTGTACCCGAGGACGCCGATGCGGGCCGAATCGATGTCCGGCCGGGTTTCGAGGTAGTCGATCGCGCGGCGGTAGTCGCGCGTCGTCTGGATGTAGATCTCGTTCTGTGTGAAGTACCCCTTGCGCGGGTCGGGATCGCCTTCCGCCGCATAGTGGTTGACCGGAGCGTAGTCGTTTTCGGCAATGCGATCGCCGTGGCATTGGGCGTCTAATGCGAGGACCGCGAATCCAGCCTGGAGCAAGGCTTTACGCACATTGCCGCCGCTGATGTAGTTGTCGTCCTGCCACCAGCTCTCCTTGGACCCGGACCAGCCGTGGAGCAACAGGACGCAGGGGCGCGGCGCGGGAGTCGCAGCCGCATATTCCAGGTAGCCGGGGACGAGCGATCCCTGCACGCCGCGAAAGACGACCTTCTCGCGCTGGGTGCCGTCTCGTTCACGCATCTCGACGGTCCGGGCCTCCAGCGGAATCGTGCGATCGTATTCGTACGCCTGCGCGAGCGCGTGTGCCGCTTCCTCCCCCAGTTGTTCGATGTGCCCGGCCTCCGTCGTCTGTGCCGGCGGAGCTTCCGGCTGCGCCAACGGGACGGCCACGAACAGGAGCAGCCAAGCACCCGCGGAGAGGCGCAACCCGACTGCTGATCGCCGATACGACTTCGCCGAGTGGTGCAACATTGGTCAGTGGGCCGCCAGATCAGTGGGCCGGCAGAGTCGACAGGACCAGTTCGAATCGGCTCGTGCCGCGGGTGCTGTTGCCGCCGAACAACAGCACCTCGGGGTTCCCGCGGTCGTTGATCCGCAGGAGCGATTCGGTGTGATCGTCGTGAACAAACGGCATGGGGCCGACATTGATGAAGCGGTCGTTGGCAACGTCAAAAATCGACGCCGAGTTGTACTCGATGTCCAGGCCTTCCGGCGGATCGTGTTCACCGCCGGCGTAAAGGAAGTACCGGCCTGCAAGAGAGTGACCGGCCGGGAACAGGTCAAATGCCGAGTAATCGCTGACTCCGACCTGCACGCCCGGCGGACCATAATTGAAGCCCGCCATGCCCGGACCAGGCAACAGCTCGCCGGAATCCGGATTGAGCACCCACGTCGCGTCCGTGGTCAGACCGTCCACCGTGTTCTGACCGGCAGCCAGGAAGATGCGCCCGTCAGGCATCTCAAAGGCCTTGTTATCCTTGAGAGTGGTCGGCAGCGCTCCGCTGAGCAGCGTCCAGGCATTGGCTTGCGGGTCATAGATTTCCGCAGAATTCTGAGCGCCTCCGATGACGACGACGCGTCCGTCGCGCAAGGTGAGCTGTGCATGCAGGGCGCGGCCCTGATGCAGTGCAGCGGCGGCCTGGAACCGGTCTGTTTCCGGATCGTAGATGTCGACCGCGGTGACGCCGCTGCCACCCAGATTGTTTCCACTGGTATTGCCGCCGGTGAGGAGCACCCGGCCGTCCGTCAGCAGCGAGATTCCGAAGCTCTGGCGGCCGACGGACAGCGTGTTGGACGTCAGTGAAAACCGTCCCGTTTGGGGATCATACAGTTCGGCGGAATCCAGGGCGGGAGCCGGACTGAAGGCACTCGCGCCGCCGGCAAACAGCGCCTTCCCGCTGGGCAGCGTGATGGCGTCGAGGGACCAGCGCGGGACGTTCAGCGGCTCCGTTTTCGTCCACCGGCGTGCCAGCGGGTCATAGAGTTCTGCCGTCGTGATGGCCGGGAAACCGGGGGACTTGCGATCGACGCCGCCGGCGGCGATGACCTGGCCAGTTGGCAGCAATGTCGCCGCCCCCAGCAGATGTGGTTCGGCCAATGTCTGCTGCGGATCGCCATCGGTCCATTGGCCTCGCGGTTCGTCCGCCGCCGGGAGATTGGGCTGGAGCACGAGGAACGCCGCCAGCAAAAGTCCGGCGACGAACGACGCCATATTCTGCATGTTGCGCGCGGACACGCGGCGGAGCTGCTGGACGGAATATTCAGGTTGCATCAGGACGCTCCGTAAGTCAGGTGTGACCGACACCATGTTGCACGAGTGTTGGTCCTGTCTGCAACCGGTCAACTGTTTGGCGGGCAGGCGTTGATGCTGGCTTGAACGTTTTCGGTTGCCGTCGGCCAAGACGCTGGCGACGCAGCGCAGTTCTGCCGGCGATGCTGCCGTCACACGAAAAAGTCTGGCAGCAGATCGGCCCCTGGCGTCACGGCGTAGGGGCTGAGATCGGTGATGCCTTCGTCGGCGAAGACTTCGTCGTCGATGAAAAACCGGCCGGTCTGACTGCGGCTGTCGCGCACGAGGATGGCGTAGGCGGCGTCAGCCATGATTTCCGGCCGGCGGCAGCGGGAGACCGCCTGTTCGCCCCCCAGCAGGTTCTGCACGGCGGCCGTGGCGATCGCCGTCCGCGGCCAGAGCGCGTTAACGGCGATTCCCAGGGGGGCCAGTTCTGCCGCCATTCCCAGTACGCACAGGCTCATGCCGTATTTTGAGATCGAATAGGCGACGTGGTTCTGAAACCAGTGCGGCTGCAGGTTCAGTGGCGGCGAGATATTGAGAATATGGGGGTTTGGCGACCGCTCAAGATGCGGGATACAGAGTTTTGAACAGGCAAACGTTCCGCGAACGTTGACCGCCTGCATCAGGTCGAACCGTTTTAATTCGGTCTCGATCGTGCCCGTCAACTGGATGGCGCTGGCATTGTTGACGAGGATATCGATGCCGCCGAACGTCGACACCGTCTGTTCGACGGCGGCCTGCACCTGTTCCTCCTGGCGGATATCGGTGACACAGGCCAGCCCCCGTCCTCCGGCGGCCTCGATCTCCGCCACGGCGGTATGCACGGTGCCGGGCAGGCGGGGATGCGGCGTGTCGGTCTTGGCGACGACGGCAATGTTGGCGCCGTCGCGCGCCGCCCGGAGTGCAATCGCCAGCCCGATGCCGCGACTGGCGCCGGTGATGAACAGCGTTTTGCCCCGGAGTTGCGACATTGAAGAAATCCCGATCGGCCTGAAGACGTGGTGGCGGTGTGGACGCCGTCCGGCGTGGTGTTGCTGGAAGTGCAGTGAGACGGTCTATTTGTAGAACCGCAGCCGACGTTCGAGAAGCGTGCGGTCGTTGAAGCGTTCCCCATGCAGGAACGCCGGCCGACCTGCTACGCTGGAGACGAAAGGGTTGCGCACTCAATGGCTGCGGGGCGCAGTTTCACTCATGGGGATTGTCGGCGACTGACTTTGCGAGCAAACGGCATGGCGCGCGGACGCTGGATTCCACTACTGATGCTGCTGCTGTGTGCGCGCAGCGCCAGGGCGGGCGTCGATCCAGACGAGATGTTCTTCGAAGCGAAGATCCGGCCGGTGCTGGCAGGCACGTGCTTCGCCTGCCACGGGGACACGCAGACGTCGGGCGAGCTGCGGGTTGATTCGCGCGCCGCATTGCTCCAGGGTGGCGCCTCCGGACCGGCGATCGTGCCGGGAAATGCCGAACAGAGCCTGCTGATTCACGCGATCCAGCGGCGGGACGACGTGTCGGTGATGCCGCCGGATGCCGAGAAGGCGCTCCGCGCCGATCAGATCGCGGATTTTGTCAGCTGGATCAATTCCGGTGCGGTGTGGCCCGAATCGTCCGCCAGGTTTGAAACTGGCCGTCACTGGGCCTACCTGCCGTTGCGCGACGAGCCGCCTCCGCAGGTACGCGACGTCGACTGGCTGCAAACGAGCGTCGATGCTTTTGTCCGGTCCCGACTGGAATCCGCCAATGTCGCGCCGGCCCGTCCGGCCGATAAGCTCGCATTGATTCGCCGCGCGACTTTCGACCTCACCGGGCTGCCGCCGACTCCGGCTGAGATTGATGCGTTCCTGCAGGACGATCGTCCCGAGGCGTTTGCGACGGTGATTGACCGGTTGCTCGCCTCTCCCGCCTACGGCGAACACTGGGGACGGCACTGGCTCGATATCGTCCGCTATGCCGATACGGCGGGAGAGACCGCCGACTACCCCGTCCCGCTGGCCTGGCGGTACCGGAACTATGTCATCGATGCGTTCAACAGTGACAAGCCGTACGACGCATTCCTGTGCGAGCAGATTGCGGGCGACATTCTGGCCGCAGACGAGCCGCGCGAACGCTACGCCGAACTCGCGACGGCGACGGGCTTCCTCGCCATCTCGCGGCGATTCGGTTTCGACTCCGAAAACTATCACCATCTGACGATTCAGGACACGATCGATACGCTCGGCCAGTCGGTGCTGGGACTGACGCTCGGGTGTGCCCGCTGCCACGATCACAAGTTTGATGCGGTCTCCATGACCGATTACTACGGGCTGTACGGCATCTTCGACAGCAGCCGTTACGCGTTTCCAGGATCGGAGCAGAAGCAGAAAACTCGCGCCATGCTGCCGCTCATTCCTCCGGAAGAGTCGCAGGCAAGCTGGCACGCGTTCAATGTTCAGGTCGCCGCACTGACTGCGCAGCTCGAACAACAACAGCAGCCGGCGCCGAATGCCGTGCTCCGCTCGCTGCACGACATGGACGGCGACTTCGAACTGCAGGCGCCGGCCGCCGGCGGCAGTAACGGAGTGCTCGTTCCTCCCTGGTTGTACGAGGGCCGGATCGCCGTCACGACCGAGGCGCAAAGCCCATTCAAGCACCTGTACGCGAAAGGCCGCGTCGGCGCCAGCGTCCCGGCGGGTGACAGTCCGTATCGCATCGAGCAGTCGCTGCACCGGCACCGCCTGCCGCCGTCCGCGTCCACGGTCTACGTCCATCTCGATTTTCGAACGGCCGCTGCGGCAGAAGGCACAACCGGCGCACACCGATTCTGGCTGGGAGACACGCCGGATATGCCGGCGGTCGAGGTGCTGATCGCGTCGAACTCGGTCGTGCTCCGGACCGGGGAGACGGTGGAGCAGATCGCCACCCTGCCACCGCAGACCTGGATCAACTTGCAACTGGCGATCGACGTTTCGAACCGCACGGTCGCCGGAACGATCGGCGCTCCTGGCCAACATTCGGAATTCGCGGCGCGGCCGTTGTCCGCTTCGTGGAGCGGGGGCCTCGAGGAGTTGGTGCTCGACTCGGGCGGCGATGCCAGCGGCCTGCGGCCTGCGATCGAGTTCGACAATCTTGGCGTCCAGTTCACGCCGTTGCTGCCGGTCACCGATGTGGCGCCCGCGCCGCTTACCGACGGTTCCAAGACCGCCGACGAATTGGGCCAGATGCTGCAATCACTGCTGGCCGACGGACCCTGCGCCATGACCTATGGCATAGCCGAAGGCACGCCGCACAACGTGAGGATGCAGCTGCGCGGGGAACCGGACCAGCTCGGAATCGAGGTGCCGCGCGGGTTCGTCAGAGTGCTCGGCGGCGGACCGCTGCCGCCGGAGACACAGGGCAGCGGACGACTGGAACTGGCGCGCTGGTTGACGGGTCCCGACAACCCGCTGGCCGCGCGGGTCATCGTCAATCGCATCTGGCAGCACCACTTCGGTCAGGGGCTGGTGCGAACGCCGAACGATTTCGGAGTCCGGGGATTGCCGCCGACACATCCCGAGCTGCTGGACCATCTCGCCCGTCGGTTCATCAAGGGGGGATGGTCGATCAAGTCGCTGCAGCGGCAGATTCTGCTCAGCGCGACCTACCAGCAGTCATCCGATATCGGAGATCTACCTCGTCCTGCTGCGACTGATCTCTACGCGTCGTTTCCACGGCGGCGTCTCAGCGCCGAACAGATTCGCGATGCCGTGCTGGCCGTCAGCGGAGAACTCGACCCCACGCCCGGGCTGGGCCATCCGTTTCCGACGCCGGTGAACTGGGGATACACGCAGCATGGGCCGTACAGTGCGGTCTACGACCACAATCATCGCAGCGTGTACCTGATGACGCAGCGGCTGAAGCGGCACCCGTTCCTCGCGCTGTTCGACGGCGCGGACCCGAATGCCTCCACGGCGGACCGGCTGGAGACGACGGTGCCGACGCAGGCGCTGTACTTCCTCAACGACCCGTTTATCCATACGTCGGTCGAGCGGTGGGCCACGCGGCTCCAGGCGTTGTGGCCAGACGAAGCGCAGCAGGTCAGCCTCGCCTGGCGAACCGCAATGGGCCGCGCGCCGACCGGCATCGAAGCCAACGAAGCCGCTGAGTTCCTCGAGGACTACCGGCGTGAACTTGCCGCATTGCAGGTCGACAACATCGAGGTCCGCAGCCTCGCCGCATACCTGCGCACGCTGATTGGCAGCAACGAATTCCTGTATGTCGATTAATCAACCAGGCCGGACGGCGCGGCTGTTCCGGGAGAGACCCATGTCGAATCACCAGAAGTTCACGACGACCCGCCGCAGCATGCTGCGCTCGATGGTCGGCGGTTCACTGCTGATGCCGGGACTCGTGTCGCAGCTGCTGGCGGACGAGGCGCCGCGAGCGGCTCCCGCCGATCCCCTGCTGCCGCGGTCCGGTCACTTTCCCGCGCGGGCGAAGCGGGTCATTTTCCTCTACATGAGCGGCGGGGTGTCGCACGTTGATTCGTGGGATCCCAAACCTCGACTGTTTGCCGATGCGGGCAAAACGGTCTCCGTCAATGAGTTCCAGGGGCGCAAGGGGGACTTCAGCATGTTCCTCAAGCGTCCGCAGTGGGAATTCGCCCCGCATGGCGACTGCGGAACCGAGGTCAGCGCGCTGTTTCCCCACATGGCCGAGTGCGTCGACGACCTGTGCGTGATCCGGTCGATGAAGTCGGATCACACGAATCATTACGAGGCGACGCTGGGAATCCATACAGGCTCGTTCACGTTCGCACGCCCGAGCATGGGCGCCTGGGTGAGCTACGGCCTCGGCACGATGAATCGCAACCTGCCGTCGTTCGTCGTCATCGCGCCGCATTCGCCCTATGCGGGGGGGCAGGTGTGGGGCAGCGATTTTCTGCCGGGGACTCACCAGGGGACGCTGGTTGTTCCAGGCCCGGAACCCGTGGCCAACATCCAGCGGCGCGTGCCAACGAGCCGGTTGCAGGAACTCGAACTCAGCGCGATGGCCCGGATGAACCGCCGGCATCTTGATGCCCGCTCAGACGACTCCGGGCTGGCGGCGCGGATGAAGTCGTTCGAAACCGCCTTTGGCATGCAGCACGAGATGCCCGAGGTGTTCGACCTCTCGGAGGAGTCCGCAGCGACATTCGAGCTGTACGGACTGGAGCCGGGCAGCACGCAGGGATTTGCGTGGCAGTGCCTCGTGGCCCGCCGGCTCGCCGAACGTGGCGTGCGGTTCGTGGAGCTGATCGACGTCGGTTCATCGAACAACTGGGATGCCCACGGCGACATGCTGACGCACGCGCCTCTGGCACAGAATGTCGACCGCCCGGTGGCCGGGCTGCTGCGGGACCTCAAGCAGCGCGGCATGCTGGAGGACACGTTGGTGGTCTGGACGACCGAGTTCGGCCGCACGCCGTTCAATGCGGCTGCCGACGCCAAGGGGCGCGAGCATCATCATTGGGTCTTCTCATCGTGGCTGGCGGGCGCGGGCATCAAGCCGGGGATCACCTACGGCGAGTCCGACGAGTTCGGGATCAACGTCGCCGCCGATCCGGTGCACGTCCATGATTTCCATGCGACGATCCTGCACCTGATGGGGCTGGATCACGAACGGCTGACGTATCGTCACAGCGGGCGCGACTACCGGCTGACAGACGTGCACGGCCGGATCGTGCATGAGATTCTGGCTTAGCACGCGTTTTCAGACGCCCGGCGCACGCGAACTCAGTAACGACGCAGCCCGCCGCACTCGGGGAGCGCAGCGGGCCGCGTACATCGATTCCCACGGACTGTAATTTCCAGTTCCGTGGGTCAGCTCTCGTACCGATGGTCATAGGCATGGCGGATGTACGCGCGGTCCGCGTCGTAGTCGCCGTCGTACTCTGAGCGAAGCCGGTGCTCGAGATCGTCGTTCCACAGCGGATGTGTGGATTCATATCGCCGCTGGGCCGTATACCCGAACCGGAACGCCTGCTCGCGGTTCTCGAATGCATCGTCGGCGTTGGTCATTTGCTTCAAGGTGTCGTCGACATCCTGGTCCATGTCGCGAGCGTCGTCGGCGCCGAAGTCGGCCTT
>JAEUIG010000128.1 GCA_016795125.1 Planctomycetaceae bacterium
GAAGGTCCGCCAGGCCCTGCTGGAGGCGGACGTCAATTATGACGTCGCCAAGCAGTTCACCGAGAAGGTGACCGAGGAGGCGGTTGGCGAGAAGGTGCTGAAGTCGCTGCAGCCCGAGCAGCAGATCGTCGGCATCGTCTACCAGGAACTGTGCAACCTGATGGGGCCGGTCGATCACTCGATCGAACTGCGCCGCGGTGAGACCACCGTGCTGATGATGTGCGGTCTGCAGGGGTCCGGCAAAACGACGACCTGCGGCAAGCTCGCCCGCATGCTCAAGGAGCACGGCGCGAAGCCGATGCTGGTCGCGGCCGACTTGCAGCGGCCGGCCGCCATCGAGCAGCTCAAGATCATCGGCGAGCAGATCGGCGTGCCGGTCTATACCGAGCAGCCGGGAAAGACGAACCCGGTGCAGGTCTGCGTCAACGCACGCCGTGCAGCCAGCAAGGAAGGCTGCAATGTCCTGATTCTCGACACTGCCGGCCGATTGCACGTCGACGATGCGCTCATGAAGGAGCTCATCGAAATCGACAACAAGCTGATGCCGCACCAGGCCCTGCTGGTCTGCGACGCGATGACCGGCCAGGACGCGGTCAACAGCGCCAAAGCCTTCAATGAGGCGCTGGAGCTGGACGGAGTGATCCTCACCAAGCTCGACGGCGACACGCGCGGCGGAGCGGCGCTGTCGGTCAAGGCGGTGACGGGGGTGCCGATCAAGTTCATCGGCATGGGCGAACAGCTCGACAAGCTCGAGCCGTTCCACCCGGACCGGATGGCGCAGCGGATTCTGGGCCAGGGAGACGTCGCCACTCTGCTGGAGACGGCGCAGCGGGTTCTCGACCAGGACGAGATGGCCCGCCAGCAGCAGAAGATGATGGAAGGGAAGTTCTCGCTGGACGACTTCCTGAAGGCGATGGACCAGATCCGCAAGCTCGGCTCGCTCAAGGGGGTGCTGAAGATGATCCCCGGCATGGGCCAGATGGCGTCGATGATGGAAGGGCTCGACGGAATGGACCCGGACAAGGACATCAAGCGGGTCCGGGCGATGATCCAGTCGATGACGCTGGACGAGCGGCAGAACCCCGACCGGATCGATCGATCGCGCCGGAACCGCATCGCCCAGGGGAGCGGCACCGATCCGGCCGACGTGCACGACCTGCTGAAGCAGTTCAAGGGGATGTCGGGCTTCATGCAGCAGATGTCCGGCAAGTCCAAGGTCGAGCAGATGCGGAGCATCCAGGGAATGCAGCAGGACATGCTGAACCCCGGCGGGATGCAGAAGAAGAAGGAACGGAGCAAGCGGGGCCCGACGGACCGGACGGAAATCCGGGACAAGAAGAAACAGCAGCGTAAGCAGGCGAAAGACCAGCGGAAGAAGAACAAGCGGCGCTGAACATGCGCCCACCCAACCACCCAAAAACTGCGGCGGTCGGCAAAAGTTTGCCTTCCCTCCCCGGGCTGCGCTTGCGTGATGGGCGTCGGGAGACAAAGATATGCCCCCCGGCAGCGCCTGCTGCACGAGCATGCCTTGAGACTTTCGGCTGGCTCATCGCAGTGATGGACGGCCGTGCGCGCATTTCAGAACCATAGAATTTTGTCGGGAGAGGCGAGTGTCAGTACGAATTCGGATGAAGCGGCTGGGCCGCAAGCACCGGCCGTTCTATCGCATCTGCGTGATGGATCAGAAGAAGGCGCGCGACGGCAAGGCCATCGAGGAAATCGGCACCTACGACCCGATGGTCAAGGACAAGTCGAAGCGGGTCGTGCTTGCCCTCGACCGCGTCGACTACTGGAAATCCGTCGGCGCACAGCCGTCGGAAAAGGTCGCCATCCTGATCGAGAAGGTCCGCAAGGGGAACTGGGGGACGGCGAAGGCGCCGCCGCCGCTGACTCCGCCGAAGGAACCGGCCGCGCCGGCCGCGGAAGGCGAAGCTGCCGAGGCGCCGGCCGAAGCCGCAGCCGAGTAAAAAACGCATTTGTCATTGGTCATTTCGCATTTGTCATTTGTCATTGACGGCCAATGCGGCGCAATTGACAAATGACCAATGACAATTGACCAATGACAAATTCCTGCCTCCGGTTCGACGTTCTGACGCTGTTTCCCGGCATTTTTGACGGCTACCTGCAGCAGAGCCTGCTGAAAAAAGCCATCGACGCCGGGCTGGTGTCCGTCCAGTTGTGGAACTTCCGCGACTGGGCGACCGATCGACACAAATCGGTCGATGACACGCCGTACGGCGGCGGACCGGGGATGCTCATCCGCTGCGAACCGGTCTACGCCAGCGTGGAAGCCGTGCAGGCCGCCGCCGAACCTCCCGGCCGGCTGGTCATGCTGACTCCACAGGGGCGGCGGCTCGACCAGCCGTTGATCGAGGAGCTGGCCGCCGAGCAGCGACTGCTGCTGCTGTGCGGACGTTACGAGGGATTCGACGAACGGATTGCGGACGGACTGCAGCCGCTGCAGGTGTCGGTGGGAGATTTCATCTGCAACGGCGGGGAAGTCCCGGCCATGCTGGTGATCGACGCAGTGATTCGGCTGGTGCCGGGGGTGCTGGGAGACGACACCAGCGCGAAGTACGAGTCATTCGCATCCGAGGGGCAACTGGAGTATCCGCAGTACACGCGGCCACGGGAGTTCCGGGGAATGGCGGTTCCGGAAGTCCTGCTGAACGGGAATCATCAGGAAATCGCCCGCTGGCGGGCCGAACAGAGTGAGAAACGAACACGGGAACGGCGGTAACGACAGCGAGCCGCCGGGTTCAGCCCGGCGGGACGGCGGGGATTAACCCCGCCGCTCACGATGCGGTACCCTTGACGAATTCCGTGTCTTCCGTGTATTCCGTGGTTCTCAGAACCTTTGAAGTCAGACGACCATGAACAAGCTGATCGAGCTCGCCGAGAAGTCGAGCATCCGCGAAACCACGCTGAATTTCGACATCGGCGACACCGTCGATGTCCACACGCGCATCCTGGAAGGCGACAAGGAGCGCATCCAGCTCTTCTCGGGAATCGTCATCGCACGTCGCGGGGCCGGGACGCGGGAAGCGTTCACGGTACGGCGAATCGTCGCCGGCGAGGGGGTGGAGCGTACGTTCCCCATCAATTCGCCGAAGGTGGCGAAGGTCGTGGTGAAGCGGCACGGCAAGGTCCGCCGTGCGAAGCTGTACTACCTCCGCGACCGGGTTGGCAAATCGACGCGTCTGCGCGAGCGACGCGGCCGCGCGGGCGAAGACAACGCCGGCGAATAGTCGCCGGAACGAGCGGGGGGGGCTTGACCCCGCCGTACCGCCGGGCTGAACCCGGCGGCTCGCAACCGGCTCAATCTGGTAGGGTTGCCGCATGGTCCGCCCGGGTTGGCTGACGCTCTGGCTCGGCAACAAGGGAGAGCGGCTGGCGGTCCGGTATCTGAAGAAACTGGGCTACCGCATTCTGGCCCGGCAGTCCCGCAGCCGCATCGGTGAGATCGACATCGTCGCGCTGGATGGCGACACCATCGTCTTCGTCGAGGTCAAGACCCGCTCCTCGCAGTCTGCCGGACACCCGTCCGAAGCGATCACGTTCGCGAAGCAGCAGCAGTTGACGCGGGTTGCGCTGGCCTGGCTCAAGTCCCGCGGCATGCTGGAACGCCGGGCACGGTTCGACGTCATTGCCATCACCTGGCGGGAAGGGACGGAGCCGGTCGTCGAGCACTACCAGAGTGCATTCGAGGCGGTCGGGCGGGGGCAGATGTTTTCTTGAAATAGTGGGTAGTGGGTAGCTGCCGGCGATCGGGCGTCTCTCCCGAATCCCGCATCCTGATTCCTCTACAGCGGCCTCGCTCCCGGCTATAATCGGGAGTGCGAGTGGATCGCGCGAGCGGCGCTTTCCTACTCACTATCCACTACCCACTACCCACTTCGTGCCGCCATGCCTCTCACTGCCGAACAGGAAAAGACCGGACGCGAGAACTTCTCCAATGCCGTCAGCGTATCCCGTCGCGGGTTCCTGACGGGGCTGGCCGCCGGAGCAGGCGGCTTGGGAGCGACGTATTTCGGCTACAAGGAACTGGCGGGCGAGCCGGTCCGCACGGCGTTCATTGGCACCGGCGATGAGGGGAACATTCTCCTCACACAGCATCCGCCGAAATACATGGACATCGTCGCGATCGCCGACCTGCGGCCGACGAACCGCGAGCGCGCTTTCAAGGGAGACGGCAACGAGCACCGCGCCGGCCTCATCCAGAAACTCGGCGCGGAACGGGCCGGCAAGATCCGGATCTTTAACGACCACAAGGCGCTGCTGGCGGCGAAGGACGAACTGGGGCTGGAGGCGGTCGTCATTGCCACGCCGCTGGTGTCGCACCATGAGATTGCGATGGCGGCCTTTGACGCCGGGCTGCACGTCCTGACCGAAAAGCTGATGGCGAAGACGGTCACGCAGTGCAAGGAGATGATCCGCAAGGCTCGCGAGACAAACCGCATGCTGGCCGTCGGTCACCAGCGGCATTACAGCGTGCTTTACGACAACGCCAGCAGCCTGGTGCATGCCGGCCTGGTCGGGGACATCAAGTACATCCGGGCGCAGTGGCACCGGAACAACAGCTTCCCCGGCAGCGATCAATGGAACCCGAAACTGGACCCGGCGGACGTCAAGGAACTGGAAGACCGGGCGCAGGAGTTCGGGTACGAATCGGTCGAACAACTGGTGAAGTGGCGGCTGTTCAACTCCTCCGGCGGCGGACTGATGGCCGAGCTGGGGAGCCACCAGATGGACGCCGCGAGCATTTTTCTCGGGCATGTGCATCCCCTGGCGGTCAACGGCTACGGCGGCAAGAACTATTACGGCGTCAAGGGGCTGGGGACGCCGGACAAGCAGCAGGACCCGCGGGACATCGACGATCACATCTACGTGACGTTCGAGTTCCCGGGACACCACTTCGATGCCGCGGACAACCCGAACGACGTCTGCATCGTCACGTACTCGTCGATCAACACGAACAAGTTCGAGCCGTATGGCGAGCTGGTGTACGGCAGCCTGGGCACCTTGTTCATGAAGAC
>JAEUIG010000185.1 GCA_016795125.1 Planctomycetaceae bacterium
TTATCCGGATCAAGTCTGAGCAGCCGTTGCCGGTCCTGGCGCTGGGGAACAGCGACCTGATGCAGGTCGGTGACTGGGTGCTGGCGGCCGGAAATCCGTTCGACGTGGGAGTGACGGTCACCGCGGGGATCATCAGCGCGACCGGTCGCGGACCCGGCATCAACGAACGCGAAAACTACCTGCAGACCGATGCGGCTATTAACCCCGGCAACAGCGGTGGTCCGCTGGTCAATCTCAACGGGGAAGTGATCGGCATCAACACGGCAATTTCCACGAGCAGCGGCGGCTACGACGGAGTCGGTTTTGCGGTTCCCGTCAACATGGCACGGTGGGTGGCGGAGCAGCTGATCGATACCGGCGAGGTGCGTCGGGCGTACCTTGGCGTGGCGCTGGAAGAATTGACGAACGATCTGCGGCAGGCGTTCAAGGTGCCGCTGGGAGAGGGCGCGCTGGTGCTGCGGGTGATGCCGGGGACGCCGGCCCAGAAAGCCGGCGTGGAAGCCGGCGACATCGTCGTCGAAATCGACGGGCAACGCGTCAAAGATCGCGGGCATCTGCAGGGCATCGTGGAGGCGCTGGAGGTCGGGAAGGTGTATCCCCTGGCGGTGCTGCGTGAGGGAGAGCGGACGACTCTCGACGTCACGCTGGAAGCGATGCCGTCCGACTTCACGGCCGCTTTGCGACGCGGCGATTCGATTGCGCCGGATGCGCCTGCGGAGGAAAAGGACGAGCCGCAGTACGATCAACTCGGCCTGCAGGTGCAGGAGATCGACGACGCCCTGCGGACTCAGCTGGAACTGGAAGAGGGCATGACCGGCGTGGTCATTACGTCGGTCAAGGAGGGCAGCCCGGCGGCCCTGGAAGGGCTGGAGACGGGGGACGTGGTTGAAAAGGTCGGCACCACGAAAATCACAACGCACGAGGAATTCCAGGCGGCGGTTGAGAGTCTGTCGCTGGAGAAGGGAGTGGCGCTGCTGATCACCCGCGGGGGCGACTCGCGGTTCGTGGTGCTGAAGTCGGAGTGACGGCAATCTCAGGGGTACCGCCATCTGACTCTCTCGTCTTTACGTCGTGTCCGTTGTGGCGTCGTGGTTCAGTCGACTTTCGCAGACGAATTGGGACCACGACGACACAAAGGACACGACGACGAAAAAGGACGCAAGAGCCTGAAATCTGGCCCCTGGACGTGGCTCGCTCCGCGACTTCGGACGAGCGGACTTGGCCTGTGGCGAGAAACAGACGCCGGCTCTCGCCTCTGGGACGCCACTTCTCCGGGGTGAGACGATCTGGTATTGGTTTGTTCCGGTCGCGGATGCCGCGGCCCGATCGCGAGTCGGCAGGTTGTCGCCGCACGCCTCTATCGATGTCACGCCCGGCGTGACGCACTCGACACAACAATCGCACTATGAACGCATTCGGAGCGAAGGCACAGCTCAAGACCGCCGCCGGGGATTTCACGATCTACCGGCTGACCAGCCTGATCGACGCCGGGATCGGTGATGTCGCATCGCTGCCGTTCTCGATGCGGGTGCTGCTGGAAGCCTGCCTGCGGAACGTGGACGGCTTCGTGGTCAGCGAGGATGACGTCCGCGCGGTCGCGGGGTGGAATGCGGCCAAGCCGGCGGAAGTCGAAATCCCGTTCAAGCCGGGACGGGTCGTGCTGCAGGACTTCACCGGCGTGCCGGCCGTCGTCGATCTGGCAGCGCTGCGGGCCGCCATGGTCCGCATGGGGGGCGATCCGAAAAAGATCAACCCGCTGGTCCCGTGTGATCTGGTCATCGACCACAGCGTGCAGGTGGACCAGTTCGCAACGCCGCTCGCGCTGCAATTTAACGTCGACGTCGAATTCCAGCGGAACCAGGAGCGCTACCAGTTCCTGAAGTGGGGGCAGAAGGCGTTCAAGAACTTCCGCGTCGTTCCGCCGGCGACCGGCATTGTGCACCAGGTGAACCTGGAGTACCTCGCGACCGTGGTCCTGACGGACAAGGGAGTCGCGTATCCCGATTCGCTGGTCGGGACGGATTCGCACACGACGATGATCAACGGCCTCGGAGTGGTGGGCTGGGGCGTGGGGGGCATTGAGGCCGAGGCGGTCATGCTCGGCCAGCCGATCTATATGTTGCTGCCGGAAGTCGTCGGCTTCAAACTGACGGGCGAACTGCCCGAGGGGGCGACCGCGACCGACCTCGTGCTGACCGTCACGCAGATGCTGCGCAAGCACGGCGTGGTCGGCAAGTTCGTCGAGTTCTACGGGCCGGGCCTGGAGACGATGAGCCTGCCGGACCGGGCAACGATCGCCAACATGGCGCCGGAATACGGAGCGACGATTGGCTTCTTCCCTGTGGACGACGAAACGCTGCGCTACCTGCAGCGAACGGGACGCCCGAAGGCAACGATCGATCTCGTCGAGCGGTACTACAAGGAGCAGCAGCTGTTCCGCACGTCGAGCAGCCCGGAACCGAAATTCTCGTCGAAACTGGAACTGGACCTGGCGGGCATCGTGCCGTCGATGGCCGGTCCCAAGCGGCCGCAGGATCGCGTTCCGCTGCAGTCGATGCAGAAGCAGTGGCGGCAGGACCTGGAGAAGTCGTTCAACAAGCCGGATTCCTCGGGGGGCGTGGATGTCCGCGACAACGGCGACTCTTTCAAGTTGAAGCACGGTGCGGTGGTGATCGCCGCCATCACGAGCTGCACGAACACCAGCAACCCCTCCGTTATGATCGGGGCTGGCCTGCTCGCGAAGAAGGCCGTCGCCAAGGGGCTCACGCGCAAGCCCTGGGTCAAGACCAGCCTGGCGCCGGGCAGCCGGGTCGTCACCGACTACCTGCATCAGGCCGGACTCGACACCTCGCTGGATGCGCTGGGATTCAACCTGGTGGGATATGGCTGCACGACATGCATCGGCAACAGCGGGCCGCTTCCCGATCCCATCGCGAACGCCGTTACGTCCGGCGACCTCGTGGTGAGCGCGGTGTTGTCCGGGAACCGGAATTTCGAAGGCCGGGTCAATCCGCACGTCCGCGCAAACTACCTCGCCAGCCCGCCGCTGGTCGTCGCCTATGCACTGGCCGGGACGACGGACATTGATCTGACCAGCGAGCCGATCGGCACCGGGAAGGACGGCAAACCGGTCTATCTGAAGGACATCTGGCCGACGCAGAAGGAGATCGCGGATGCGATCGCCAGCTCGATGTCGCCAGAGACGTTCGTCAACGAATACCAGCACGCGGGTGACGGTCCGCCGCAGTGGCAGCAGATTGCGGCCCCGACGGGCGACCTGTACTCGTGGGACGAGGCGAGCACGTACATCCAGGAGCCGCCGTTCTTCATCGACATGCCGGCCACGCCGTCGGCGATCGGCAGCATCAGCGGCGCGCGGTGCCTGGTGTCGGTGGGAGACTCCTGCACGACCGACCACATCAGCCCGGCCGGCTCCATCAAGAAGGACTCACCCGCCGGCCTGTATCTGCAGCAGGAAGGCGTCACGCCGCTCGACTTCAACAGCTACGGAGCGCGCCGCGGCAACGACCGTGTCATGACGCGCGGGACGTTCGCCAACATCCGGCTGAAGAACCTCCTCGCCCCGGGGACCGAGGGAGGCGTCACGAAGTACCTGCCGACCGGCGAGACGACGTCGATCTACGACGCGTCGCTCCGTTACAAGCAGGCGGGAACTCCGTTGATCGCACTGGCCGGCAAGGAGTACGGCACAGGCTCGTCGCGCGACTGGGCCGCCAAGGGAACATACCTGCTGGGGATCCGCGCGGTGATTGCGGAAAGCTTCGAGCGGATTCACCGTTCGAACCTCGTCGGCATGGGAGTGCTGCCGCTGCAGTTCCGGGAAGGCGAGAGCCGCGAAGCGCTCGACCTGGACGGCTCCGAGACGTTCGAGATCGCGCTCAACGACGAACTGAAGCCACGGCAGGCCGTCGAAGTGACCGCCCGGAAAGCCAACGGCGACGAAGTGCACTTCGTGACGACCTGCCGGATCGACACGCCGGTGGAGGTCGAGTACTACAGGAACGGCGGCATCCTGCATAAGGTGCTGCGCGACCTCGTCAAAGGTTAGAGGTCAGACAAACCTCGGCAACTAAAGGAACTTCACCACGGAGTGCACGGAGGACACGGATAAAAAGGGCTCGACTCCCTGATCCTCTCCGTGGTCTCCGTGCACTTCGTGGTGAGTCTGGTGCTGCGGAGCGCTCTTCCGCTCGCGATTCTGCCGCCTGACAATGATCGATGATCAGGCCTGGTTGTTGGGCTTTGCCTGCACCCTGAATTATTGTGCAAAGCCGGTTGATCCCCGTCGCAAATTGTTTGCGATTGCGTCGACCCAGTGGTGGGATTCATTCCGAGCTTTAAATCCCCGGCGCGCGTAGAATGGAACGGTCGCACATCCGTGCGGCGGTTTGTTTTCTGCGAGGCGAACGCATGCGATACCTGGTGCGAGCACGGTTGAAGCCGGGGCGCGAGCAGGCGCTCCTGACGGCGATTGAGAACGGCACGCTGGGGGCCGGTTCCGTCGCGGGAGACGAATATCTCCACAACATGCGCGCCGCGCGGCTGTTCGACGACGGCACCGCGCGGTGGGTCGAGGTCTGCTTCTGTCCCACGCCGCTCGAGGAGGAGCAGCCGTACTGGGAGGAGTACTTCGATCTCGTCAAAGTCCAGGACGCGCACGCCCGTCACAAGTGCCGGGATGAAACCGGCACCGAACCGTGGGCGTGTTGCGACTGCGACTGTACCCGGCGGCTGGAGGCACGTCTTGCGGGTCAGGGTTGCGGATTTCTGGCAGCAACGACGGAGCAATGCGCGGCGCGCAACGGCTGCGCATCAGAGACTTGAACTCGTTGCCGCCAAAGGACTACTTGGGAGTGCGTCGGGGCTTGGCCGGCGCTGCCTCTTCGCGAGTGTCCGACTTGGCGTGACTCTCAGGCTGCGAATCTTCGCGACGCGCGCGAACGGAGCGGATCTCGTTGAGCAGGCGCGTCGTGGCGAAGAACGGGCTGACAGCATCCATATTCAGGGGGCTTTCGCGCTAGGCTCCCATGCGGAGCGGCTGGGGACAATGACCCGATGGCCGTGACGCAGCAACCGGCGCGCCATGACGGGCGATTCGCGGGAATCGGACCGTAACAGCAAGTGGTAGCGATCGTTGAGGCCGCGGGCGGACATCCCTGCCGCGCACCGGATGTTGCAAAATCTCCACGTTTCCGGTGCGGCGTTGACTCTAAGGGATGCCGCAGCCGTTTGCATCCGGGAAATCTCCTACGCGACGGGATTTCATGGTTCTCGACGGATCAGTCCTCGGTGTGTCGAATTGCGACGTCAGAATCGGGCACACTGGTCCAATTCGATGCGCGCTCCGCGCTCGCGGGAGGGCAATTTGATCGGTCAGCGGCGAACGCTGGACGCATCCGCGGTGTCTGGCTAGAGTGGTTTTCGCTGACGAAGAACGTGGGTCGTTCTTCGCGGGCCCCCATCGTCTAGCTGGCCCAGGACGTAGGATTCTCA
>JAEUIG010000211.1 GCA_016795125.1 Planctomycetaceae bacterium
AAATCGCCGACGATGGCGTTCCGCCGGCTGCCCACGGATGATGCCATTCATCGCCGGGTTGTTGTCACGGCAATCCTTGAACGGCCGGCGGCGGCTGTACTGAAATTCGCGGACCGAGCCCGATATCGACCATGAAGGACGTTCCTCACACCACGCCGGCAGGTTCGCGCCAGGCCCGCGGCTGGCCGACTCCACGATCGGCGGCGATGTTTCTGCTGGCGCTGATCCTCCTGCTGGCCGCGTCGCCGCTGCTGGAAGAGTTCGCGGCCGGAGAACTCCTGGAGTCGTTGCTGCTCACCCTGGTGCTCGTGGCGGCGATTCCGGCCGTCGGCGGCACGCGCCGGCACCTCATCACCGCCACCGTCTTCGCCCTCCCCGCCATTCTCGGCAAATGGCTGCATCACTGCCTGCCGGACGACTTTCCCCACCAGTGGTTCCTGATCCCTGCAGTCGCCTTCTGTGCCTACGTCATTGAGAAGCACCTGCAGTTCATCCTTCGCAGCAAAGTCGTCGACGCGCAGGTGCTGTGCGCCGGCGTCTCCACTTTTCTGATGCTCGGGCTGCTGTGGACGTTCGGCTTTCTGCTTCTGAACCAGTTCTCTCCCGGCGCCGTCTACTTCAGCTTTGCGACGCTCAGCGGGGCGTATTGTCCGGAGATCACGGTGGTGTCGAACTTCGCGCGCATGCTCGCCGTCTGCGAAGGCATGGCCGCCATGTTCTACGTGGCGATCCTCATCGCGCGGCGGGTCGCGCTCTACTCGGAAAGGTCCGGCAGTGAGTGATCCGGCCGCAGAGCCCGAACCGGAGGTCGCCGCGCCGCTCGACGAGCAGCCGGCGCCCGGACGCCGCGCCCGTGAACGCGTCATCCGGATCATCGCCGGCATGCTGCTGGCTTACATCGTGCTGGCGTATGCCCTCACTCCCCTGCTCTGGCGGCTGTATCTGCACCGCCACCCCGCGCTCGACGACGTCCCGGGCATCACCGAGACCGGCACCGGCATTCCGGGTGATCCGCTGAACATCGCCCTCGTCGGCACCCGGGCCGATGTTGAGTCCGTCATGCAGGCCGCCGGCTGGTTTTCCGCCGATCAGCTCGGCCTGCGCAGCGACCTGAAGATCGCCGCCGACACGGTGCTCGAACGCCCGTACGCCGAGGCCCCTGTCAGTTCGCTGTACCTGTTCGGCCGCAAGGAAGACCTCGCCTTCGAGAAGCCCGTCGGCGACAACCCGAGGCAGCGGAACCATGTCCGGTTCTGGGAATGCGAAAAGCGGGACGACGACGGCCGCCCCTGCTGGATCGGCTCAGCCACGTTCGATGAACGGGTCGGCCTCAGCCACACGACCGGGCAGATCACCCATCACGTCGCCGCCGACATCGACACCGAACGCGACCACCTGGTCGACGACCTGCAGCACACCGGCCGCATTGTGCAGACCTACGCACTGCCGAACTTTCACGCCGTGCACGAAGGCCGGAACGGCGGCGGCGATCCCTGGCACACCGACGGCGCGTTGCGAGTCTGCGTCCTCGCCCCGCCGAAATGAGTCTCCTGAGCCACGGGGTTTATCCCCGTGGCCTCGCCACCCGCATCGGCGGGTGGCCCGGACGCCCCTGCGTCCGGGCGGCGCAGCCGCAAGAGGGCGCGCAACACGTATTGGAACTCCGGGCCCCGCTTCACTTCCGCACGCGCCCCACCACCACGCAATGCTGCCCGCGCGGAATCGGCGCCACCCACGCCTGCGCCAGCACGACCCCGTCAACACCCGCCCGCGCCGGCCACGGCGGCATGTCGATGTGATCGAAGTCGTGCAGGTAACCGACGATGTCCCCGCGCTTCACTTCCGTCCCGCACTCCAGCACGCACTCGTAATGGCCGTCGAACGGCGCGACGGTGAAGCACTCGCGGTCGACCATCTCGATCTTCCGCTGCGTTCCGGCGGCGTGATGTGCGATCGGCGAGATTTCACCCTTCAGCAGGCCGTTGTTGATGAGCGCCGCCAGCACGCCCTGCCGGCCATAGCGGACTCCCTCGGCATTGACGGCGCACCCCCATCCCAGTTCGGTGCCAACGGTAATCTTTCCCAGCCGCTCCGCTTCGCTCGGCAGCAGGCCCGGCGTCACGTTCTGATAAACCATCAGCGACGGAGTGCCGAACCAGCGCGCCGTCTCTTCGATCTTCTTCGCCAGCACCGGATCGTCGACCGGGTGGTAGTTCGCACACAATGAGAACCGCGCCACGGTCCCGCCGGAGTGCAGGTCGATCACGATATGCACCCGCGGCCAGATCATGTTCCGCACGAACGCGGCAATCCGGTGCGTGATTCCGGACAGTGCGGGCGTTTCCCCCGCTCCCGGCACGAATGCCCGGTTGAGGTTCACGCGGTCGTCCGGCGTGCTCTCGCGCGTGCCGGCGCGGAATGCCGAGGGATTCAGCACCGGAATGAAGATAATGCGACCCTGCACGTCCTCGAGCCGGATTTCGCTCAACAGGTTCTTGAGGACGACCGGCCCTTCGTACTCGTTGCCGTGGTTCGAGCCGAACGACACCAGCCCTTTCCCCGGCTCGGCATTCGGACCGACCCAGACGGTCAGCGGAATGAGATGGTCTCCCCAGATGCTGTCGTGTTCCAGCGCGACCCAGTAATCGCGTCGTCCGGGGGAATCGAGATCAAGCTGGTTCGGTCGTGCAACGATGCGGGTCATTTCCGTTTCCGTTCTTCCAATCTGGGCTACATCGAGCCACGGGGTTTATCCCCGTGGCCCCGAGTGATAAATGCCTTGCCGAATCTGAGTCGAACGGCAATTGATCGAATTGAACTGTGTGACGTGCCGGAGGTGCAATGATGGGAACGGTGAAAATCGTGGTCTGGGAGGAAGACGGAGGCTGGCTGGGCTATCTCCGGGAATACTCGGACTATTGGACGCAAGGCGATAGCGTGGAAGACCTGCGGGAACATCTGAGGGATCTGTACACCGATCTCTCCTCGCGCCGCACGCCGTCCTCATCGTGTCGATAGGCAGGGCACGGAAATGACAAATGACTATTGACCAATGAGTAATGACAAATCGATGGCTCCAGGGATTTGTCATTTGTCAATTCTCATTTCTCATTTGTCATTTTGGACGGGTGAGAGGGGCGTCTGCTGATTCGCAGCCGATCGCTGGAACCTCGCGGTTCCGCGTCGCATACTGCAGTCATCCCTCTCGCCCGGATGACGTCCCATGCAGACCGCTCACGGCACCACGATCATTTCCAACGGCCAGCTCATCGACGGCACCGGCGCGCCTCCGGTTCGTGATGCAGCTCTCGTCATCGAGAACGGCTGCATCACCTACGCCGGCCCGGCTGCGAAAGCACCAGAGGTTGCGCGCGACGCCGCCCGCATCGACGCCCGCGGCGGCACCATCATGCCGGGACTCGTCGAGGCCCACTTCCACCCCACGTACTTCAACGTCGCCGCTCTCGAAGACCTCGACATCAAGTACCCGGTCGAGTACGTCACACTGCTCGCCGCCCGCAACGCACAGATTGCA
>JAEUIG010000243.1 GCA_016795125.1 Planctomycetaceae bacterium
GAATCGCAGGCGATTCAGTCGGGCGCCTTTGTAAGCCTCATGGAAAAAGACCCCGTCTCGGATACCAGCCTCGCACTGCTGTTTCTGTCCAAGGGGCTGTCGCCGGTTCTCATCAACAAGCTGAAGATCGGTCCCCGCAACGGTCCGGGCGGCGAGCCGGACGAGTCCTGGTGGAACATCCATCCGCGCGACGTCAGCAACCTGTGCGACTATCTCAGCGGACACAACAAGTGGCCGCGGCTCGTCACCTGGCAGGTCGTGGACCTGCAACTGGCGGCGAAGAACGAAGGGGTCTCCGCATTGCTGCAGGCCCCCGTCCAGTACCTCAGCGGCCGGCAAAGCCTCGATGCCATCGGCGAGCAGGAACTGCTCCTGCTGCGGGACTACCTCGGCCAGGGGGGATTCGTGTTCGCCATTCAGGGATGCGACAGTGAAGACTTCGACACGGGGATTCGCGATCTCGTCACGCGGCTGTATCCGGACGGAGAGATGCAGCTTCGCAAGCTCCCGGCCACTCACGACATTTATCGTGCCGAGAACCTGCTCGTCGACAACCCTCCAGAGCTGTGGGGCGTGGATGTCGGCTGCCGGACGGCGATCGTTTACGCGCCGTACGATCACGCCTGCCGGTGGGACCGGTGGATGAAGCACGACCCGCCGCGGCGGCACGCCGAGGTCCGCACGCAGATCGTCAAGTCGATGCAACTGGCGACGAATGTGCTGGCCTATGCGACCGGCCGCGAACTGGCGGACCGCCTCGATCCGCCGGAAGCCCTGGCGGCCGACGAAGACAACTCTCTGAACCGCGGCAAGACGGTGATCGCCCGGCTGCGGCACACCGGCGGCTTCGACACCGCTCCCCACGCGCTGCAGCATACGCGGATGGCGCTGGAGGACATCGGCATCGAACTCTCGCCGCTGGCGCCGACGATCCCGGCGACTGATCCCACGCTGTTTGATCATCCCCTGCTCTACATGCACGGCCGCAAGAACTTCGCGCTCACCGAGGCCGAGCGGGACAAGCTCCGCGAGTACCTGAATAACGGCGGCTTCCTGTTTGCCGATGCGTCCTGCGGCGTGACGCAGTTCGACAACAGCTTCCGCCAGCTGATTCAGCAGGTGTTCGGCCGGCCGCTGGAGCCGATTCCGGTGGAAAGCGAGCTCTACAACCACCCGCTGGGATACGACATCCGGCAAGTGCGGCGTCGGATTCCCACGGCCGAGGCCGGGACCGCGCTCGGGCTGCAGGAAAGCCGGGGGGCGCCGGTACTCCAGGGAATCGAACTCGACGGGCGTTACGCCGTCATTTACAGCAAGTATGATCTGAGCTGTGCCCTGGAGCGCCAGACTCCGGTCTCGTGCGCAGGCTACCCGCGCGACGAAGCGGCGAAAATTGTCGTGAACATCGTCTTGTACGGGCTGTCGCCCTGAAAAAGGGGCAGAGGGACAAAGGTGCAGAGGAACATAGGGAAAGAAAACAGCCACATCTTCCCTTTGCCCCTTTGATCCTTTGCCCCTATTTCCTAACTCCTAACTCCTAGTTCCTCCCTTGCTTCGCAACTCCACTCGTTCTGTCCGCATCGGCTCGGTCACCATCGGCGGCGGTCACCCGATCGCCGTGCAGAGTATGACGGCCACGCCGACCCAGGACATTGACCGCACCGTCGGCCAGATCAACGATCTCCTGGCGGCCGGCGCCGACGTGGTTCGTGTCGCCGTCGACAGCAGGAAGGACGCCGACGCCCTGGCCGAAATCAGCCAGCGGACAGAGGCCAACCTGTCGGTCGACCTGCAGGAGAACTACCGGCTGGCGGAGCACGTCGCGCCGCACGTCGCCAAGATCCGCTACAACCCCGGGCACCTGTATCACCACGAGCGCGAGAAGCCGTGGCAGGACAAGGTGAAATACCTCGCCGACATCGCCGGTCAGAACGACTGCGCGATGCGTGTCGGCGTCAACTGCGGCTCGGTCGATCCGGCGAAAAAGGAAAAGTACGACGCGCACGATTCCATTTCACCGATGCTGGAAAGCGCCGGCGACCATTGTGAATTGCTGGATTCGCTCGGTTTCACGCGGTACTGCGTGTCGCTGAAGGACTCCGACCCGAAGCAGGTGATCGAAGTGAACCGGCGGTTTGCTGAGCAGCGGCCGGATGTGCCGCTGCATCTGGGAGTGACCGAAGCCGGGATGCCGCCGGACGGGATCATCAAGACGCGGATCGCGTTCGAGCAGCTCATCAGCCGGGGGATCGGCGACACGATTCGCGTCTCGCTGACTGTGCCGAACAACCGCAAGCCGGAAGAGATCGCCGCCGGTCGCAAGATCCTGGACGACATCGCCAACGGCCGGGTCCGCAGCGTGGTCGATTACGGCCTCAGCACGCTGAACATCATCAGCTGCCCGAGCTGTTCGCGCGTGGAGAACGAGGCGTTCGTCGAACTGGCGCAGCAGGTCAAGGAGATGACGGCCTACGCGAAGGACCACAAGATCACGATCGCCGTGATGGGCTGCCGGGTGAACGGTCCCGGCGAGACGGACGATGCGGACCTGGGCCTGTGGTGCGGCCCGAACTTCGTGAACTTCAAGCGCGGCCCGGCAGAGATCGGCGCGTTCAGCTACGAGGACATCCTGCCACGCCTACGGGCGGAGCTGGATCAGCTCATCGCGTCTCGGGGCGGAGCTTAACCTTGACCTCGTTCCCGAATTTCATTCGGGAACGCACTGCCGCGAAGCTCTGCTTCGCACGAACGTTCGCATGACGAACAACTCGCTTTCTGACACGGTGGGAAGTAAACCCGCGACGGGTCAAACTCCCTTCGTGCTGTTCATGATGGGCGCCTTATTTCTGCTACTGGGCCCTCATGGCAAAATCGTTCCGGGAGGGCCGTTCATCTCGCTGACCGGCGAGGCGCTTCCCATCGCCCTCTTTGCTGCTTCAATTGTGACGGCTGTTCGCGGATTGCGTCGCTCGCCCGTGTGGTTGCTGCTTGCAGCTTGGAGCGTGCTCTCCGCTGCCGGAATCGGTTTCGTTCTTGACGGCATTGTCCGCTTTTGGTTCCGCCCCTATGCGCGTGGCGACCTGCTCGGGCTGTGAATGAAAACGGCGACGCAGCAGAGAAGCGGCTCCACAAGCGCTGACCCATCAATGCCTTACGGCACCGCAGATCGCTGCCGTTTCGGGTTGGTTTGAAATGCAACATTGCATACACTCCCGCCCCCACTCAAGGCGGCGTGACCAAGCCCTTCGCCGGCGTCGCGCTTCACTCACTCGATTCCATCCCATTCCACGCGTCCGGCGCCCAGCGCCGGAG
>JAEUIG010000245.1 GCA_016795125.1 Planctomycetaceae bacterium
CGAAGTTCGAACAGGTCTACGGCGTGATTTCCGCGTGCCAGGCCCATGGGTTTACCAAGTTCGCCCTCAAGGCGATGAACCGCACCGACAGCGGAGCGTGACGTGAGCAGGCATCGCCGCAAACATCGCCGATCTCAGGAAAAGGTCGAGCTGAACCTCGCCGCCATGCTGGACATGGCGTTTCAGCTCCTTGCGTTTTTCGTCATGACCTTTCGACCCTCGCCGGTGGAAGGTCAGCTTGCGCTGCACATGCCGCCCGCGCGGCCGGTGACAAACGTTTCGTCGGCCCAGCAGGTCGAGCAGAGCGATTCCCCCAGCGGGATGTTCGCCGACAACTCCTTCGTGCTCACCGTGCATGCGGACGACCAGGGGACGGTGCGGGGAGTCGACTTCGACTTTTCCGGTCCGGCGTTTGAGGGACCGGCGAACGACGCCAACCTCCGCTATCTCGACGGGCGGCTGCGCGATCTGTTTGGATCGCAGGGGACGCCGTTCGACCAGGTCGTGATCCGCTCCGATCCACGGCTGCGCTACGAAGAATTGATGAAGGTGATCGACGTTTGCCTGCGCCAGCGGATGCCCGACGGCACGCTGCTGCAGAAACTGAGCTTGATGAAGATGGAGACGCCGGGTGGTTGACGCGTTGGCCTCGTTCCCAGGCTCCAGCCTGGGAACGCACTCACCGCGAAGCTCTGCTTCGCGTCACCAGGCGGCAGGATTCACCACCGCCTTACGGCAGGGCTGAACCCCGCCGCTCGCGATGAAAGCCAGACGATCCACGCAGTTCGGCTTTTGCGCTTCGAGTTTCGGATTTCCCGCTGATGTCTCGTGACCGCCGCCGAGCCCGCTCTCGCCCCACCGGCATGCCGGGCGGTACGATGATGCGCCTGGGCAGCGCGCTCATCGCGCTGATGATCATCGGGATGATGTACACGCGGGCGCGCGATCCGCGGACGTGGCGCTGGCTGGCCGACCGGGACGGTCAGGCGGGCGTGGCGGCCGCCGCGACTCCGGCCGCGCCGCCGGTCGCCCAGCCTCCCGAGGAGATCGTTCCCAATCCGACGGACGTTAACGAGTACAGTTCACCCGACGTACAGACGGAGTTTGCGGCCATCGGCGAGAAGTCGCCGCTGGCAGTGGAGGAAATGCCGCTGTACTGGCGGCTCATGAAGTGGGCCCGCGCGCAGTCCTTTGAAGAACTGCAGTCGCGCACCGCCCGCGACGTCCTTTATACGAGATTCTTCCAGGAGCCCGAGGAATACCGCGGGAAGCCCGTCCAGCTGCGGCTGCATATCAAGCAGATCGTGGATTGGGCGGCGCCCGAGAATCCGGCCGGCGTCAAAACGATCTACGAAGTCAGCGGCACCACGGACAATTCGCGAACGTTTTACTTCATCGTCGTCTGCCCGGAACTGCCGCCGGGAATGAAGACCGGAACGGATCTCAATGAAGAGGGGCTCTTCGTCGGGTACTTCCACAAGGTCATGCCGTATGACGGCGCCGTCAAGAAGCTCGCGGCCCCGCTGCTGATTGGCCGCTTGCGGAACGTGCCGCGCGTTGCGGCGCCGCCCGTTCCGGAGATTCCGACCTGGGTGTGGATGGCCGTGCTGGGTGTCATCATCGTCGCGGCGGTGTGGGGCTGGCGTCAATTCGCCAATCCCCCCCCGCGCCGCAAGGTGCACACGGCGGGCGTCGGCGATGAGGCGGCCGACTGGTTCGCCGCCGGCGATGGGTCGCCGGCGGCCAACAACGAATCGAACCCGCCCGCGGCCGGATAGCGGATGCCTGCAGCAGAGCTGATTCTCCTGCAGATCACTTCGTGACTTCGTGTGAGTCAGCAGGTTGCGGAACGCCGAACGAGACTCACGCCAGGTCGGGACGCCAGACAGAATGAAACTGCGCACACGCCGTGAACCTGCGGCGTCCCGCGACAGTCAGGACCGGAACCACGACGCGCGCGGCTTCCGTGGGTTTTACGGCCAATCACTCGCATGAAACTGATCCGCCGACTGCTGCTGGGACTTCTCGGACTCGCTGTCCTGGGCGGGATCGTGTACGCGTTCAAACCGCAGCCGGTTCCCGTGGATGCGGCGGTCGTGGGCCGAGCGCCACTGACCGTGACAGTCAACGAGGACGGCAAGACCCGCATCCGTGAACGGTACATCGTTTCCACTCCGCTGGCCGGGCAACTCAGCCGCGTGGACCTGGACGCGGGGGATCCGGTGGTTGCCGGCGAAACGGTGCTGGCGATGGTGCTGCCGGATACG
>JAEUIG010000315.1 GCA_016795125.1 Planctomycetaceae bacterium
AGCGTGCGGCAATCGCGGCGGAACAATCCAAACAAGGCATCGACCGCCACCACGGCCAGTGTCGCGAAGCCCGCGATCTTGCCGACAACCGGAACTCCGGCCGCATCGCAGAATGCCTGCAGGGCGAAATGCCAGATTGGAAGCATCGCCAGCAGGCTACGGAGCGCCAGCCGACCAGATTGCGGCGCCAGTCCGTGTACGTCGACAATCCGGATCTGCAGCA
Organism: Planctomycetaceae bacterium; assembly: GCA_016795125.1. GTDB lineage: Bacteria > Planctomycetota > Planctomycetia > Planctomycetales > Planctomycetaceae > JAEUIG01. The sequence goes on from JAEUIG010000315.1 coordinate 224, forward strand.
GTTCCTTGCCCGGCGACATCCGCCACAGCGACTGCAGATACATCACCACGGCCGGCACAGTGAAGCCGCTGAGCGATGCCAGCAACGCCATCCCCGGCCGTCCCGACAGGTATGCTCCGACCGCGCCGCCGGCGAACAGGCCGATGATGAATCGCTGGATCGCCGACACGAGGGTGATGTCCACGATCCATGCGATGGTGCGGACCAGTCGTCCCGCCTGCGGCCGCGCCACCGGGCGCAGCGCATGCAGGTCATCCAGCAGCAGGTCGTAGGTCCAGAACCGTTCGCACGGCTCTTTTGCAAGGAGCCGTTCCAGCAGACCCTTCCACTCCTCCGGCAGGTGCGCGGGCCAACGCTCCGGGAATTCGGCGTGTCCCGAACAGTGGGCTCGAATCCGCGCGTTGGCGTGCTCGCCCACGAAGGTGTACGGCAGCCGGCCGAAGGTCATCTCAAACAGCATGACCCCCAGCGCGTACATGTCGCTGCGAATGTCGGTCGCCTGCCCGCGGCAGGCCTCCGGAGACAGGTAGTTCGGAGTGCCCGCAAGGCGGTCGGGATTCTTCGACGTCTGCGAGAGGCGCTGCGCGAGACCAAAGTCTGAGAGCTTGACGGTCGCCCCGTCCGACAGCAGGATGTTGCCCGGCTTGATGTCGCCGTGCACGATGTCGAACAGCGAGGCCTGCCGCAGCGCCTCGACCGTCTGCAGGGCAATTTCGATGATCTCGGCGAACGGCAGCGGCCCCTCCCGCAGGCGGTCGGCCAGCGTGGCGCCGTGCACCAGTTCCATCGCCAGGAACGGCTGCTGTTCGTTCCGTGAAACGTAGTAAATGTGCACGACGTTGGCGTGATTCACGCGCGCCTGGGCACGGGCCTCCTGCAGCAGCCGCGCCACGCGGCGGCCGTCGTCGTCGGCCTCCGGATCGTCGATCACCTTGAGCGCCACGTACCGCTGCAGCGACTCATCCATCGCCCGGTACACCGCCCCCATGCCGCCGATTCCCAGGCGGCTCATGATGCGGAAGTGACCAAGCTGCTGGCCGATCAGCGGATCGGGCGCTGCTGGATCGCGGCGCCTCTGGAACCGGTCTTCGCGCTGGGGCGCCAGATGAAAGTCCACCACCTCGACCGAGGCGCCGTCCGCGACAAGTCCGCCGCAAGCGACGCACTCGCCGGTGTCCGGATCGATGCGCAGGTCGCCCACGCAGGCGCACGGGGGCGCCACGACGATGATTTCTGTGCGATCGGGTGGCATTTGTGTCAGCATACGACCAAGATTCCCACTGGTCCGGCGTGTTGCGGGGTCGCAACACGGTCCCTTGATCCCGCTGCCGAAGCTGTAACGAACGTACTCACCGTGCCGGATGTAACGCCCGCTCCAGCGAAGTGGTGGCGCATTGCCGCAGTGCTTCTGGGACTGTTGCTGGCCGGAGCGGCCGTAACCGCGGCGGAGATTGGATCAGGCGGACGCTCACCCGGCGCGCTCGCGGCAGCGGGCACCGCCGCCGCAGCGGCGCTCGTCTGTCTCGCGGCGGCGCTCGCACCGTCGCGCCGGCTGCAAGCCCTCTCGTCCCGCTGGCAAGGGGTCGCGACTCGACTTCAGCAACGGCCGGCATCAATCTCGCTGCCCGCGGGAGCGGCGCTCGTCGCGCTGGCATTTGTCAGTTTTTCCCTGATCGTCGTCAGGCTGCTGTCGATTCCGCAGGATCCGTGGGATGACGACCAGGGGGCGTTCCTCCTCACGGCTCAGGAGATCGACGCACACGGCGGCATCGCCTGGCTGTGGGCCGCCCTGTGGTCGGGAGAGTTTGCGGAAGCCAACCGGCACCCGTTGTACCTGGCGCTGTTGTCCTCGGCGCCCACGCTGCGCGCCGGTCAATGGCTAAGCGCCGCGCTGGGAGCAATCATCCTCACCGCACTCATCGCCGTCACCATGCGGCGCAGCGGCCGGCGGGCGGCGGGCATCGCCGGAATTCTGCTGGCAACCAACAGCGCATTCTGCCTGTTCTCGGCGCGCGTGGTGTGCGACGTGCTGCTGGTCGGCCTGTGCGGCCTCGTCTGGCTGATCCATGTGCCAGGTGCCGCCGACACGCGGCAGCGGGCACTCTCCCCGCTCCGCTGCGCGGCCGGCGGCGCACTGCTGGGACTGGCGTGGCTGACGAAGGGGACCGGCCTGCCATTGTTCGCCGGGTACATGCTGTGGCTGATGATCGTCTCACTTTGGCCAACGCATCGCCGGACTGAAGATGGTCAGGCAGTCGATGCCCCGCGAATCGGTATCCGCGTGGCACGGCCAATCCTGGCACTCATCGCATTTCTGGCGATCGCCTCACCCTTGATCGCGCGGAACATGGTTCGCTTCGGGAATCCCTTTCACAACCTGAACTCGCTCCTGCTGTTCGCTGATCGCTACGAGGAGCTGGATGGCATGCTGGCCCGGCAGACGACCACTGGCGATGCCGCCCGGAACTATCTGGCCACGCATTCGGCCGGCGATATGCTCCGCCGCGAGGCTCGCGGACTCGTCTGGGAGGCCTTTATCATTCTCCGCAGCCTCGGACCGGCACCGCTGGACGATGCGCGCCTGCTGTTCGGCCTGCCGCTGGCCGTGCTGGCGGCTGCCAGGGCGGCGGCACGGCGGAGCGCTGCCGACGCGCTCATGCTGATCTGGGCCGGGCTAAGCTGGGTACTGTTCGCCTGGTACGTGCCGATCGCCGCCGGGGAGCGGTTTATCCTGCCATTGCTGGCGCCGACGCTGATTCTGGCGGCAGACGCATTGGCGCGGATCGTAACGACACCGGACGGCAAGGTTCGCCCGTGGAGTGTGGCTGCGGCAATTCTCTGGACCGTTCTCTGGGTGGCGTCGTGCTGGGTGTCTTCGGGATTTGCCGACCGTAACGGCTGAAGCCCGCGGTTCTCAATTTGCGCCGGCGACCTGCAGACGTTTTCAGGGCGAGGAGCAGGCCGGATGTTGAATTCCGCAGTAGAATTGCGTTCTTACGTGCAGGGGGGTTGTGACGGCCGAAGGCGGCCAGTCGCGCAACCCCGGCACCGAGAAGTTGAGAGTCCCCGATGGCAGGCAGCGGACCGCACCGATTACATTCAAGGCGTGCCGGGAACAAGTTGCCTGCAGGGGCCGTACGCAGCTTGACCCCTGCAACCGGGCTGCTCTAAACTTTTCCGGCGTTTGGATTTCCAAGCAGCGCAGGTTCGGGACGTCTGTTGGGGGTAGTGTCGGTGCGCGCGATCATCAGCGATATTCACGGCAATCTCGAAGCCCTCGAGGCCGTGCTCGCCGACATTCAGCAGCAGAACGTCGCCGACATTTATTGTCTCGGCGATATCCTGGGATACGGGCCTAACCCCCGGGAGTGCCTCGATCTCGTCATGCAGAACTGCGCGGCGACGATCCTCGGCAATCACGATCAGGCCGCTCTCTTCGATCCCGAAGGCTTCAATGCCGGAGCCGAACGCGCCATCTTCTGGACCCGGCAGGTCCTGGAATCGGGAGACGCCCGCGGCAACGAGCGCCGCTGGGAATTCCTCGGCGAACTTCCCAGAGTCCGCCGCGAAGAGAATGTCCTGTTTGTCCACGGCTCCGCCCGCAACCCGCTGAACGAGTACGTCTTCCCCGAAGACATCTACAATCAGCGGAAAATGGAGCGGATTTTCGCTCTGGTCGACCGGTACTGCTTCCAGGGACACACTCACATTCCCGGGATCTTCCTCGAGAGTTTGAGCTTCCTTTCTCCCGAAGAAGTCGACCTCCGCTACGAATTAACGGGGGAGAAGGCGGTGATGAACGTCGGCTCCGTCGGCCAGCCGCGTGACGGCGACCCGCGGGCCTGCTATGTGCTGCTGGACGGACAGACCGTCCAGTACCGCCGGGTGCCGTACGATCTCGAACGGACGATCGCGAAGATCTACAAGATTCCCGAACTGGATAACTTCCTCGGCGATCGCTTGCGCGAGGGACGCTGACCGGAAACCGGCGCGAGGCGGCGCCGGATTCCCGCTCTCGGCAGTCCGTTGTGTCTGCAGGGCTTTCCCGCCACAATTCAGCGCGGGGACGATGCGTCCCGGCTTCAACAGGACGGCGCCCGTTTTCCAAACGGGCTGGGAGTGGTTATGGAACAGCGTCGGTTCATTCTGTTTGTCCTCCTCTCGACTTTATTCCTCTTTGGCTGGCTGAAGTTCGGCCCCATCCTCCTGCCCAATGCGTTTCCGAAGCCGGCGAACGCCAAAGGCAAGCAGGCCGACGTCGCCGCCAGCGTAAAGCCCGACGACGCCAAAACCGCTGACGCTGCCGAAGTCGTTCCGGCCGTAGTCGCCGCCGGGGAGTCCGCTGACGCCGCCTCCGCAGATGCCGGAGCCGCCGCGCAACCGGCCGACCGCCCGGTATTGCCCGAATTCAACAGCCCCGCGGAAGTCGTCCTCGGCTCGCTCGATCCGGCCTCCGGATATTTCCTGGAGCTGAAGCTCGATCCCCAGGGCGCCGGCGTCAAATCCGCCACGCTGAACGACCCGCGGTTCATCACCGCCGATGGCAAGAATCTGCCGCTGGCGGTCGTCGGCAACGACCCGCAACCGAATCAGCAGACGCTCGACTCTGATATCGCCGCCATCGACGCACAACTGCAGTCGTACGACAAATCGCTCAGGACGGTTGTCTGGGAGGTCGTCCGACAGGATGCCTCCTCGGTCGAGTTTCGTTACCCGTCCCCCGACGGCACCCTCGAAGTCCGCAAGACGTACAAACTGAACCAGGGGGACCCCGCGAACCGCGACGGTGATTACCTCGGCTACGTCGTCGATGTCGCCCTGGAGCTGCGCAATCTCAGCGACCAGCCACGCGACGTGAAGTACGTCCTGCAGGGGCCGGTCGGACTCCCGCTGGAGAACGCCGACAACACCCGGACGTTCATCGAAATCAAGGTCGGCACCGCCGAGAAGCCCGGCAGTCCGGTGCAGTACACCGCGCACACGTTTACCAAGCAGCTCGAGGATGCGCAGGAGAAGAACGACGACACCGTCATCGACGCCTGGCGCGATCCGCTCGCATTCGTCGCCGTCGACGTGCAGTATTTTGGGGCGCTGCTGATTCCCAAAGACGCGCAGAACGTCGATCACGACGGTGACCAGAAGCCGGACGCAACGTTTGCGGTCGTCAAACCG
>JAEUIG010000322.1 GCA_016795125.1 Planctomycetaceae bacterium
AGCAGGATGAACGCGAAGAGCTGGATGTTGCCGTCGAGGAGCTGGCCCTGTTCGGCCAGCTGCGTGAGGTGGATGATGTTAAAGCTGCCGTTGCTCTGGAAGTAGAACATCAGCATGGCGATCAGCAGCAGCACGCTGCCGCCGAGGGTGTACAGGAAGAACTTGATGGCGGCGTATTCGCGGCGCGGTCCGCCCCAGACGCCGATCAGGAAGTACATCGGCAGCAGCATGACTTCCCAGAACACGTAGAACAGGAAGAAGTCGAGCGCCAGGAAGGTGCCGAGCATGCCGGTTTCGAGCAGCAGGAACAGGATCAGGTAGCCGCGGACCTGCTTCTCGATGCTCCACGAGGCCATCATCGCCAGCATGCTGACGAGGCTGGTCAGGAGGACGAGCGGCAGGCTGATGCCGTCAACTCCGAGGCGATACTCGATGTTCCACGCCGGGATCCAGGCTTTCACGACCTCCATCTTGAAGTTGCCGACGTAGGTTTCGGCCCCGTCCGGCAGCTGGAGGAACTTGAACAGGACCGCGATCGTGAGGCCGAACGTGGCGACGGTCACGACCAGCGAGAACGTCCGCATGGCTTCGACGGCGGCCTTGTCGAAGGCCAGCAGCACCAGCGCCCCGATCGTCGGCAGGAAGATCGTGAGCGACAGCAGGATGGTATCGGCGTTGTCCATGAGCTTGCTTCGTAGGGCGGGCTGTGCCCACCGGCTTCGTTGATCGACTTTGGTCTATCGTTGGTGGGCGCGGCGCACCCTACGCCCTCGGCAAAAATGCGAACAGCAGGATGAACAGCGACACGACTCCGACGGCGATGAACATCACGTATTCCCGCAGGCGTCCGGTCTGCAGCACGCTGAGCGAACGGCCGACAGCGTAGGTCGAGTCGCCGACGATATTGACGATCCGATCGACGACCTTCTCGTCGAACACACGGTCCCAGCGGGCGACAAACACGGCCGTCCGGGCCAGCCAGTGCAGGAATGCATCGAGAATGCTGCGGTCGAAGGCCTGGGGCCAGCGGGCAACGACATGCACCGGGCGGACAAACATCGCTTCGTACAGGTTGTCAAACTGCCACTTTTCGACCAGGAAGCGGTACGTGCCTCCCATCTGCCGGGCGACGGCCGCTGGATCGAGCACGCCTTTCACATAAATCAGCCAGGAGAGGGCCAGTCCCGTCAGGGCCGCGATCAGCGCCGCCGCGCCGGCGGTGGCATGCTGCTCGTGAATCTGGTGATGGCTGGGCAGCGCGGTCATGGTGGTGCCGGTCGCCTCCATGCCATTGGCGACGTGCACCGGCTCGCTGGAGAGCAGCAGGCGGACGAGATAGCCCGGCTGCAGGTGCCCGTCGTCCGTCACCACGAGGCCCCACGCGCAGCCGATGGCGAACACCGACAGCACGATCAGCGGCGCGGTCATCGCCCGCGGCGATTCGTGGGCGTGCTCGTAAACGTGCTCGTCCTTCGGCGGTCCGGCGAACGTCATGAACCACAGGCGGAACATGTAGAACGATGTGATTCCGGCAGTGACCAGCGGCACAATGAACAGCAGGAAGTGCCCCGGGTTGAGCGACATGAACGTCAGCGCCGAGGCGACGACTTCGTCCTTCGAGTGATAGCCCGAAAACGCGAGCTTGCCGATAAACGGCAGCGTGGGCCAGGGGAGCGCCAGGCCGGCGATGGCGATGACGCCGACCAGCATGGCCGTCGCCGTAATCGGCATCTTCTTCCGCAGGCCCCCCATGCGGGTCATTTCCTGGACGTGGTGGCAGCCGTAGATCACGGAGCCGGACGCGAGGAACATCAGCGACTTGAAGAAGGCGTGCGTGATCAGGTGGAACAGTCCCGCCACCCAGCCGCCGACGCCGAGGGCCAGCATCATGTAGCCGAGCTGGCTGATCGTCGAGTAGGCCAGCACACGCTTGATGTCGGTCGCGACGATGGCGATCGTCGCGCCGATGAACAGCGTGATGCAGCCGATGTAGGCGATCGTCAGCAGCACTTCGGGGGTGAACATCGGGTAGAACCGTCCGGCGAGATACACCCCGGCGGCGACCATCGTGGCGGAGTGCACGAGCGCCGAGACGGGCGTCGGGCCTTCCATCGCATCCGGGAGCCAGGTCTGCAGCGGGAACTGCGCGCTCTTGCCGATGCAGCCGGCGAACACGCCCAGCCCGGCGGTCACCAGCAGCCAGTAGGGAATCACCGGCGGGTTATCGCCGGAGGCGGTCAGCCGATGTCCCGCGCCGTCCTGCAGGAACACCACCGCGTCGCGGCCTTCACCTTCGACGTCCAGGCGGCCCTCCGAGTTGCGGACCATCTGGAACAGTCCTGGACCGGCGTCGCTCGACGGGTTCGTATTGGCGAACGTGAACGTACCGAACGACGACCACAGGATCATCAGTCCAATCAGGAACCCGAAGTCCCCGACGCGGTTCATGATGAAGGCCTTATTCGCCGCCGTGCTGGCCGACTTCCGCTCGATGTAGAAACCGATCAGCAAATAGCTGCAGACGCCGACCAGTTCCCAGAACACAAACACCATGAAGATGTTGCCGGCGATCACCAGCCCCAGCATGGAGAAGCAGAACAGCGACAGATACGAGAAGAACCGGTAGTACCGTCCCGGGCGATGAAAGTGCCGCCCGCCGGACAGGTGGACTTCGTGGTCCTCGTAGTCTTCGGTGAGCTCGTCCCCCATGTAGCCGGTCGCAAAGACGTGGATGCAAGTCGCGATCAGCGTCACCATGCAGAACATCACCAGCGTCAGGCCGTCGATGTAGTAATCGAGCGAAACTGACAGCCGGCCGAAGCGGCCGAGTTCGTAGAACGATCCGCTGAAGGCGGTGGCGTACGGGTCGTTGGCGTGCTCAGTGTGTGCGTGTTCCGCGTGCGCATGTGCGTGGTCGGCGTCGGTATGGCCGTGTTCACCGTCGGCATGCGAATGTTCGTGAGCGTGCTCTGCGTCTCCCTCGGCGTGAGCATGCGTCGCTTCGCCCTCGGGAGCGGGCGGCGCCGATTCCTCGTGTCCGCCGGCGACGGCCAGTGCCGACCAGTGGGTGGCGTTGCCCCAGGTGATGAGGGCCGCCGAACTGCACACAAAGCCGGTCGCAATGCAGGCGACGGCCATCCAGGCGGCCGTCTTGCTGCGACGGCTGCCCCAGTAGCCGGCAAACACCTCGACGGTAAAGCCGGCCAGCGGCAGCAGCCAGGCCATGGCCAGCAGCCACTTCAGCGAGTCGCCGGTCGCGAGATACTGGTCTGGGGTCATGAACGGTTGTCGGTCGTCGGTGATCGGTCGTCAGTAGAGGGAGGTCATGAGGTCGGAGGCCAGAGGTCGGTCAACTTCGTCCGTTACCGACAACTGACAACCGATCACCGACAACCTCACCCCTTCAGTTCATCCGCGCGATCGACGTCGATCGTCAGATGGTTGTTGTAAAAATTGAGTGCAATCGCGAGGGCCACGGCCGCCTCGGCGGCAGCCAGGACAATCACGAACAGCGAAGCAATCTGGCCGTCGAGGCCCAGCGTGCCGAACTTGGAAAAGGCGACAAAGTTGATGTTCGCGCCGTTGAGGACCAGTTCGACCCCCATCAGCACCCCGATGCCGTTCCGCTTGGTCGCCATGCAGACGACACCGCAGACGAACAGGACGGCGGCCACGGCGAGGTACGCGTTGAGTCCTACGGCGGCGGTCATGGGCGGATGTCGGAAGTCAGAGGTCGGAAATCAGCGGCACGAATCGGAAATCGAAAATCCAAAATC
>JAEUIG010000407.1 GCA_016795125.1 Planctomycetaceae bacterium
GTGCCGAATCGTACAATCATTACGCCCATTCGCTCCATGCGAATCCGGCGCTGATCGCCATTGCCGAGATCGTGCTGTACTCGGCATTCCTCGCGCACATTTACCTGGCGATCGTGACCAACAAGGAAAACCACGACGCGCGGGGCCAGGACTACGCCGTCAAGCAGACGAAACGGACCAATCGCAACGTCAATATCTTCGGCTGGACGCCGGACACGACGATGTTCGTGACCGGCGCCGTCGTGCTGGCGTTCATCCTGGTCCACATGAACGACTTTTCCTGGGGACTCGTCGGCGCCGATGACGTGGAACGCGAGCCTTATGACAAGGCCGTCTTCCTGATGGGCAACATGGTGCGCGGAGTCGTGTACCTCATCGGCTGCCTGTTCCTCGGCATCCACGTCGCGCACGGCATGCAGAGCGCCTTCCAGTCGCTGGGGCTCAATCATCCGCAGTTCACGCCGCTGGTGCGGAAAGCATCGATCGCGTTTGCATTTGTCGTGACGGTCGGCTTCGGCAGCTTCGTGCTGTGGGGCTGGTCGCAGGCGGCACAGACCGGCGCCGCGGCGACATCGGAAGTCGCACCCGCCGCGCCGGAAGGGGAACTCCCGGCGGAGCATGTTCATCCGCATCCCCACCCGCATCCTGAACCGGATCAGAAGTAGGGTGCCGCGGAGATTGAGGCCAGTCCGTTCGTAGTTCGCTGTCGGCCGGAACAGCCGGCCTTACGCCTGCAGAATCCATGACCATCGCGACCGACTCCAAGCTGAACGCCCGCATTCCGGACGGACCGATCGACCAGAAGTGGACGCGGTGCAAGGACCAGCTCAAGCTGGTCGCGCCGAACAACAAGCGCAAGTTCCACGTCATCGTTGTCGGCACCGGGCTGGCCGGCGCCGCCGCGGCGGCTTCTCTGGCCGAACAGGGCTACACCGTCACGGTCGTCACGATTCACGACTCTCCACGCCGGGCGCACAGCATCGCCGCGCAGGGGGGAATCAACGCGTCGAAGAACTATCAGAACGACGGCGACAGCGTGCACCGGCTGTTCACCGATACGGTGAAAGGCGGCGACTTCCGCGCCCGCGAAGCCAACGTCTACCGGCTGGCCGAAGTCAGCGGCAACATCATCGATCAGTGCGTGGCCCAGGGCGTGCCGTTCGCCCGCGAATACGGCGGCATGCTGGCGAACCGCACGTTCGGTGGAGCGCTCGTCTCGCGCACGTTCTACTGTCGCGGCCAGACCGGCCAGCAGTTGTTGATCGGCGCCTACAGTGCCCTGATGCGTCAGGCGGCTTCCGGCCGTGCGAAGATTTACGCCCGCCGCGAAATGCTCGACCTCGTCATGGTCGACGGCGTCGCCCGCGGGATCGTCTGCCGCAACCTCGTCACGGGAGCGTACGAAACCTACGCCGGCCACGCCGTGCTGCTCTGCACCGGCGGCTATGGCAACGTGTTCTACCTCTCCACGAACGCCAAGGGCTGCAACGTCACCGCCTCATGGCGCTGTCACAAGCGCGGCGCCTACTTCGCCAACCCGTGCTACACGCAGATCCATCCGACCTGCATCCCGGTCCACGGCGATTATCAGTCCAAGCTCACGCTGATGAGCGAGAGCCTCCGGAACGACGGGCGCGTGTGGGTGCCGAAAAACAAGGGAGACTCGCGGCGGCCGGAACAGATCCCCGACGAGGAGCGCGACTACTACCTCGAGCGCCGCTACCCGACCTACGGCAACATGGTGCCGCGCGACGTCGCCAGCCGCGCCGCCAAGGAACGTTGCGACGCCGGGTTCGGCGTCGGCGATACGCAGATGGCCGTGTACCTCGATTTCAGCCGGGCCATCCAGGAGCAGGGCCGCGCGGCGATCGAAGGGAAGTACGGCAACCTGTTCGACATGTACGAGAAGATCACCGGCGAGAACGGTTACGTGACGCCGATGATGATCTACCCCGCCGTGCACTACACGATGGGAGGCCTCTGGGTCGATTACCACCTCGAGAGCACGATCCCCGGCCTGTTCGTCCTCGGCGAAGCGAACTTCTCCGATCACGGCGCCAACCGGCTGGGCGCCAGCGCGCTGATGCAGGGACTGGCCGACGGTTACTTCGTCGCCCCGTACACGGTGGGCAACCACCTGGCCTCACGGTCGCTTAAGCCCGTCACCGACGCGCATCCCAGCTTCACGGAGGCGCTCGCCAGCGCGAAAGCTCGGACGGATCGCATCCTGGCGGTGAACGGCACAACGACAGTGAACGAGCTGCACCGGCGTCTCGGCCAGATCATGTGGAACAAGTGCGGGATGGGGCGGAATGCGGCCGGCCTCAGCAGCGCGATCAAGGAAATCGGCGCACTGCGGGACGAGTTCTGGAGTTCGGTCCGCGTCCTCGGCAGTGGAGAAGCCTTCAACCAGAACCTGGAGCACGCCGGTCGGCTGGCGGACTTCCTCGAATTCGGCGAACTGCTGGTCCGCGACGCCCTGCATCGTGAAGAGTCCTGCGGCGGCCACTTCCGCGAGGAACACCAGACGGAAGAAGGCGAAGCCAAGCGCAACGACAAGGACTTCTGCTACGCCGGCGCGTGGGAGTCAAAGGGGGAGGACGTTGCACAATCGGTGCTTCACAAGGAGCCGTTGGAATTCAAGGACGTCCCGCTGGTACAGCGCAGCTATAAGTAGGTAATCGGTAATCGGTTGTCGGTTATCGGTGACTTCGTTGATGGAGAATCGTGTCAGAATCGCGGCGACTGTATTGGCTCGCGAGATCGTTGACTGGGCGTATACCGACAACCGACAACCGATTACCGACAACCCGTGACTCACAAGTCCCTCAATTTGACCCTCCGAGTCTGGCGGCAGCCGAACGCCGATGCCCCTGGAGCGTTTCGCACCTACAAGTTGGGCGGAATCTCGCCCGACATGTCGTTCCTCGAAATGCTGGACGTGCTGAACGACCAGCTCATCAAGGACGGAGAGGAGCCGATCGCCTTCGATCACGACTGTCGCGAAGGCATCTGCGGCACCTGCGGCGTGATGATTAACGGCCAGCCGCATGGTCCGTTGCCGGCGACGACGACCTGCCAGTTGCACATGCGGCACTTCCACGACGGCGATGAAATCGTGATCGAGCCGTGGCGGGCGCGGGCATTCCCGATTATTCGCGACCTGTCGGTCGATCGCTCCGCCTTCGATCGGATCATCCAGGCCGGTGGTTACGTTTCGGTTTCGACCGGCCAGGCGCCGGACGGCAACTGCCTGCCAATTCCGAAGGTTCAGCAGGAGAGCGCCCTCGATGCGGCCGTGTGCATCGGCTGCGGCGCATGCGTCGCCGCGTGCAAGAACGCGTCTGCGGCCCTGTTCACGAGCGCAAAGGTTTCGCACATGGCCCAGCTTCCGCAGGGTCAGGCGGAGCGGCGCCAACGCGTGCTGGCAATGGTCGGTCAGCACGACGAAGAAGGCTTCGGCTGGTGCACGAACACCTACGAGTGCGAAGCCGCCTGCCCGGCATCGATCTCGGTGACGCACATCGCCCGGATGAACCGCGAGCACGTGAAGGCCACGTTCGCCGGCCAGAAATAGCGTGCGACGGCATTCATCAGCCTGACCGTTGGATCAACGGTCAATCACCGTCCGCTGCAATTCGGCGAGCAGCCGTTCAATGTATGCCTCCAGCATCGGGAGCGTGCCGCGCGCCTGCTCGGTGTTCCCATTGCGAAACGCGTCTTCTGCTTCTTGAGCGGCCCGGGCAGCCGGCTCGCTGAAGTTTGCCGCCAGCCCTTTCAGGCTGTGCGCCGCTCGTGCGGCAGACTCATGGTCCCGGGCCTTCAGCCCCGCATGCACGCCGCGCAGGACCTCCGGCAGGTCCTGAACCACGATCAGCGCCAACTCCCGCAGCAGTTCCGCGTCTCCTCCCAGGCGACTCAAGGCCGCAGGCAGATCAATGCCGGCGTCCGCGGGAACGAGGTGATTCTGTGAGGGCCCGGCCATCGGCGAAGACATGGCGGCGTCCGAGTGTTCAGGTGCCCGCGAACCGAGGCAGCATAGCGGCATCTCGCGTTGCGGTCGACCGGTCGAGCGCCGCTCGTGCCGCAGAACTGCGCCGAGATTCTCCCGCTTCGCCGTCCTTGACGTTCACCATTCCGCGACTTATGGTGTCTGCGTCTTCGAAAGACACCGGCGCCCGTAGCTCAGTTGGTTAGAGTGCATGCTTGACATGCATGAGGTCGGAGGTTCGAGTCCTCCCGGGCGCACTTAATATTCTCTGAGACACATCACTTACGTCATCGATTCGCTGGGCCGGAACGGCAGCATCCCGTCCGTGGCTGCCGTGAGGGACCCGCGGGCCGTCGCTGCACATCGTCAAGTCCGCCGCGAGATCATCGCCACAGCAGCAGTAATGCCGCACGATGTCGATGATCGACGTTCACAGCTTCGTGAGCGCATGTCCCGTGTCGTCATCGATGGCGGGCGCTTGGCATTCCTGACTGGCGCGTCGATGTGGATACGGAGTCGAGGAACTCCCCGCAGCGGATCCACAATCAGGAGATGCACTCGTGGCGAACGTTTCCGAGCGAATCGCGATTGCGGCGGCTCTCCTGACCGTGTTCGCGGCTGACTTCGATCGCTTCAGCGTTTCTGCCGCTGATACAGCTCGTGAGTCGCCGCCGCAGGCAACCACGCAGCCAGATCTGAAAGAGCTGGCGGACGACCCGGTGCGCTTTCTGCAGGTCGCACGCGGTTCGCTCAAATGGGATGAACCTGCCGAGCCGGCGCACGTCGTCGGCCCTGTCTACTTCGTGGGGACGCAGGGACTGAGCTCGTACCTGATCACCACGGCAGACGGGCACATCCTGCTCGACACAGGGATGTCCGGCTCCGGACCGCTGATCGAGGCATCTATCCGCAAGCTCGGGTTCAATCCGCAGGACATCAAGATCCTGCTCGTCAATCACGCGCATGTCGATCACATCGGCGGACACGCGCATCTTCAGAAACTTTCGGGAGCGCGGATGGTGGCTCTCGAACAGGAGCGAGACCTGATCGAATCCGGCGGCCGGCTCGACTTCCATTATGGCCGGTATCCGGAATTCGGATTTGATTCCGTCAAGGTCGACCAGGTCATCAGCGATGGCGACGTCGTCCAGCTTGGCGACGTGTCGATCACGGCACTGCTGACGAGCGGCCACACCCGCGGCTCCGCGACCTACGTGACGACCATCACCGTCGACGGAAAGGACCACCTGGTGGCGTTTCCCGACGGAACCAGCGTGAATCCCGGGTATCGACTCGTGGGGGACCCGTCGTACCCCGGCATCAGGGACGACTTCGAACGCACGCTGCGGACACTCGAGTCGCTGGCGCCGGACATCTGGCTCCTGCCACACACCGAGGCCTGCGGACTGTTTGATCGGATCGCGCAGGCGAAGAAGGCCGGCGTCGAAGCCTGGGTCGATCCCGCCGGCTACAGGACGTGGATTGCCTCGCGCCGGGCCGCCTATGAAGCGGCGCTCGCGCGCGAGCTCAGCGCGCCTGCGGCGACGCCGGTTACCGTCGACAGTTTTAACCGCGCCGAATCGGACATGTACTTCAGCAGCATCGTGAAAGACGGCGGCTTCGGAAAGTTCCATCACAGCCGCGAGCTGGCGTCGATCGAGCATCAGACCATTGTCCGTCTGAATCGCGACACGTTGTATTCCTCGGCGGTTTTCGACCTCGATGCCGGACCGGTGACGGTCTTCCTGCCTGATGCCGGAGACCGGTTCCTGTCGCTGCAGACGATCAACGAGGACCACTACGCGTACGACGTGGTTTACGAACCGGGTCGCTACTCGTTCTCGCGCGAAAAATACGGCACACGCTACCTGGCGCTGGCGGTACGCACACTCGTAAATCCCGCAGTGCCCGGTGATCTGGAAAAAGTGCACGCGCTGCAGGATGCGATCACGGTGGAACAAGCCGAATCGGGCGAGTTTGAGGTCCCGCACTGGGATGCCGCCAGCCAGACGAAGATCCGCGACGCGTTGATCGTCCTCGGCACCGCCGGCTTCGATTCCTCGCGGATGTTCGGCCGGCCGGACGAGGTCGATCCCATCGCACACCTGATCGGCACCGCCGTCGGCTGGGGAGGGAATCCGAGAGACGCGGCGACATACATCGGCGTCACACCGGCTCAGAACGACGGCCGCACGCCATACACCCTGTCGGTCAAGGACGTTCCCGTCGACGGCTTCTGGTCGATCAGCGTGTACAATGCCGCAGGTTACTTCGAGAAGAACGCCAGCGACGCCTACACGATCAACAACCTCACGGCCAGAAGGAATGCGGACGGGTCGTTCACTGTCCGGTTCGGCGACTGTGACGGCGACGCGGAGAACTGCCTGCCGATCATGCCGGGCTGGAACTATACGGTGCGGCTGTATCGCCCGCGGCAGGAGATCCTCGATGGGACGTACAAGTTTCCCGAAGCCGCACCTGCTCGCTAGGCTGTCGCTCGAAAATCCATTCTGTTCGCACCATCCGGAACGGGAAGTCACAATGCGTTGTTCAGTGCGACTCGTCATGTGCGGCGCCTTCGTCATTGCCAATGGCTCCGCACTGTGCGCTCAGGACTCTCTGCCCCAGCCCGATCCCCCCTTCCAGGGCAAGGTCGGCGCGACGCTCAAGGACTCCCTGCCGAGCTATCCGCTGCCTGTCAAAGCAACCGCCGGAGCGCCGAATGTTCTGATCATTCTGCTCGACGACGTCGGTTTCGGAATGAGTTCGACGTTCGGCGGACCGGTGCCCA
>JAEUIG010000430.1 GCA_016795125.1 Planctomycetaceae bacterium
TCCCTGTTCGTTGTGATCGCCAGGTAGATGTGTGCGGCGAACATCCCGTACAGGATGACTTCGGCGACGATGATCAACGCCGGATTCGCATGGAGCGAATGGGCGTACGCATTGTACGATTCGGCGCCCACATACAGCAGCAGGTTGCCTGCCAGGTGGATGACCAGGAAGAAGCAAAGAAACAGCCCCGTCCCCCCCATGATGCATTTCTTGCCCACGGAGGATTTGAGGGCGGCGGTCAGCCAGCTCAAGGTCGGCTCCTCGAATGATCCGCCGACAACCAGCGCGGCGGATGTGATCTCCCATTCGTCACATGCGCGTGGGATTATACGCGCCGGATGCGCGCGTGCAATCAAAGCCGGACTACTCTTTCGATGACCCATCGCCAAGCTCGCTGGCTGACGACGCCGCCGGACTGGCGGGGGCTGCGCGCCACCGTCATGGGGCTGGGCGTTTTCGGAGGCGGCGAGGGCGCCACCCGCTTTCTGGCAGAACGCGGTGTGCAGGTCACCGTGACGGATCACAAGCAGGCCGACGCACTCGGCCCGGTGGTCGCACGCATCGAGTCGCTGCCGGACGTCAGGCTGCGGCTCGGAGGCCACGATTTGGCCGATTTCACCGATACCGATCTGCTCGTCGTCAATCCGGCCGTACGTCGCGACAGCCCGTATCTGCTGCAGGCGATCGAGGCCGGCGTGCCGCTGACCAGCGAGATGAACCTGTTCTGGCTGCTGCACTGCGGCCGCACGATCGGCGTCACGGGATCCAACGGGAAGTCCACGACCGCATCGCTGATACATGCCATGCTGGAGGCCGCCGGATTGCCCGCGCGGCTGGGAGGAAACATCGGCCGCAGCCTGCTTCCCGAAGTTGAGAACATCCGACCGTCGGATTGGACCGTCCTCGAACTCAGCAGTTTCCAACTCGCCGATCTTGATGCCCTGCAGCGTAGCCCGGAAATCGCGGTCGTCACGAATTTCGCACCGAACCACCAGGATCATCACGCGTCAATCGACGAGTACCGATCGGCGAAACAGGCGATTCTCCGCTGGCAGCAGCCTGAGGACCTCGCAATTCTCAACGCCCAAGACGCCGATGTCGCCGAGTGGCCCACCCGCGCCCGGAGACAGTTCTTCTGCGAAAACACCCATCCCACGCTCACGGCTTCGCCCGGCTTGCCCGGTCGCCACAACCGGATGAATGCGGCCGCAGCAGCTTTGGCGGCAACTGCCGCAGGAGCGACGCTGGACGCGATACAGCGCGCCGTCGGCGCGTTCGTCGGACTGCCGCACCGGCTGCAGTTTGTTGCCGAAGTTGACGGGAGACGTTTTTTCAACGACTCCAAGTCGACCACGCCCGAAGCGGCCATCGCGGCGATCGAAGCCTTCCCAACATCGTCAATCGTATTACTGGCCGGCGGCGCCGATAAGCACGTCGATCTCTCGGCATTCGCTGCCGCCATTCGGCAACGTGTAAAAGCGGTCGCATTGCTGGGGCAGACGGCCGCAGCCCTTGAGCGGCTGATTGGAAACGGTCCAAGAATGTACCGCGCCGAATCCCTGCGCGCTGCGTTCCACTGGGCGGTGAGCCACGCAGCTCCCGGCGAAGTGGTGCTGCTCTCCCCTGGCTGCGCCAGCCTCGACTGGTTCGCCAACTACGAGGACCGTGGCCGGCAGTTTACAGAACTGGCGAGACAGTACGTTTCCGGACGTGCCACTGCTTGATTGGCCGATCGCAGCGTCGATTGGTTGTCTGACACTGCGACTGCCGGGCAAACCGTGCCAACGAGATGCCGGGGCTGTTCCTGCCCGGCCGATGCCGTGGCTGGTTGAGCGGGTTGCTCCCGCGACTTTCCGGGCAAACGCACCGATGCCGGCCATTGTCACGCAAGACTCCCCCACGCGAGTGCGACCGGCTATCCTGAAAGGACGTTCGGCTTCGACTCGGTCCCGCAACAGGACGAACACATGACGGCAAGGAGCAGAATCGCGGCATCGGCCGCTGCCATTCTCATTGGCGGACTGTGGATCGGCTCGCTTCACGCCGAAGAGACGACTCGAAAAGTGCTGCGGGCCGGCGCTTACGCCGCGGACATTACACCCGCGTACTTCCCGGTCTCCTCCAGCGGGAACATGTCCGACCGCCAGGCCACCGAAGCCCACGATCCGCTGCACGCGCGCTGCCTGGTGTTGCACAACGGCGAGACGTCGCTGGCATTCGTCGTCTGCGACAACTGCATGATTCCGCGCGACATCTTCGACGCGGCCAAAACCCTCGCCTCGGAGCGAACGGGCATTCCCGCAGACCACATGCTGATGTCCGCCACCCACTGTCACAGCGGCGTGACCGTGACGGGCGTCTTTCAGAGCGAGCCGGAGCCCGAATACCGCGAGTTTCTCGTGCAGCGGATTGCGGACGGCATCGAGCAGGCGCATAAGCAGTATCAGCTCGCGCGGATCGGCTGGGCGACGGCGGAGGATGCGACGCAGGTGTTCAATCGCCGCTGGTTCACGAAACCGGGCGCCGAGAATCGCGACCCGTTCGGCGGCACGACCGACCGGGTTCGGATGAATCCCGGTTTCAGCAAGGACATCAACGACCGGCCGTCCGGCCCGATCGATCCGCAGATTTCCATGCTGGCCGTGCAGAACCTCGACGGTGTGCCGATTGCCCTGCTGGCGAATTACTCGCTGCACTATGTCGGCGGCGTCGAGGGACCAGCGCTCTCGGCGGACTACTTCGCGGAGTTCGCCTCGCTGATGGGGCAGAAGATCGGAGCGCCCGGCTCGTTCGTCGGCATCATGTCCAACGGCACCAGCGGCAACATCAATAACGTGAACTACGGCGCCGACTCGTATTTGAGCAAACCACCGTACGAACAGATGCGTCTCGTCGCGGCCAGCGTGGCCGACGCCGCGTACGCAGCGTACCTGGGCATCGAGTATCACGACTGGGTGCCCCTCGCCGCCGAGCAGACGGAACTCAGCCTTGGGGTCCGGCTGCCGAGCGAAGACGATCTCGCCGCGGCGAAAGCGACTCTCGAAGCCGCCGGTCCCGGCCCGTATTCGACGCTGGAACAGATCTATGCACGCGAGAGTGTGCTGCTGTCGCAGTATCCTCCCGAGGTCCGCTCGATCGTCCAGGCACTGCGAGTCGGCGACGTGGGCATCGTCGGCATACCATGCGAGACGTTCGTGGAAACTGGCCTCGCCATCAAGGAGTCCAGCCCGCTCAAGCGGACATTCTGCATCTCGCTCGCCAACGGTTACAACGGCTACCTTCCGACCCCCGAACATCACGAATGGGGCGGCTATGAAACGTGGCGCGCCCGCTCCAGCTACCTCGCGGTCGACGCCGAACCGGCCGTTCGAGCAACGGCGCTGGAGCTGCTCGGACGCCTTATCGAGGAACCGGGGAATCGTTGACCATTGCCTGACTCCTAATTCCTAACTCCTAATTCTTCCCCCTCCCGATGCAGAATGTGCTGACGCTCGTCCTGGCCGGCGGAAAGGGGCAGCGCCTGGAGCCGTTAACGCGCGAGCGCGCCAAGCCCGCAGTCCCGTTTGGCGGCCAGTATCGCATCATCGATTTTGCGCTGTCGAACTGCATCAACAGCGGGCTGCGGAGGATGATCGTCCTCACGCAGTACAAAGGGGCCAGCCTCGACCGGCACATCAACCAGGCCTGGCGGTTCCTGTGCCGGGAACTGGGCGAATTCATCGATGTTCTGCCGCCGCAGCAGCGGATCGGCGAGCACTGGTATTCCGGCACG
The DNA here is from genome assembly GCA_016795125.1 of Planctomycetaceae bacterium. GTDB lineage: Bacteria > Planctomycetota > Planctomycetia > Planctomycetales > Planctomycetaceae > JAEUIG01. Next base: position 3,773 of record JAEUIG010000430.1, read on the forward strand.
GCCGACGCCGTCTATCAGAACATCTACACCATCGAGCAGATTCCGTCCGAGTACATCCTGATCCTCTCCGGGGATCACATCTACAAGATGAACTACTCGGAACTGGTGCGGGACCACATCGATTCCGGCGCCGATGCGACGATCGGGTGCATTCCGGTCGACCGTCACATGGGGCGCGACTTCGGCGTGATGGGCGTCGATGAGGACCTGTGGGTCCGCCGCTTCGAAGAGAAGCCGGCCGATCCGTTTCCGCTGCCGGACGACCCGACGCGGTGCCTGGCCTCGATGGGCATCTATGTTTTCAGCAGGCGGTTTCTGCTGAATGAGCTGTGCCGCGACGCCACGGTTCCCGGCAGCCGGCATGACTTCGGCAAAGATGTGATCCCGTCGATGATCGACTCGCATCGCGTCCGGGCCTACATGTTTCGCGACGAGAATCGCAAGGAGGCCGCCTACTGGCGCGACGTCGGCACGCTGGATTCGTACTACGAGGCCAACATGGACCTCGTCTCCGTCGATCCGCTGCTCAACCTGTACGACATGAGCTGGCCGATCCGCGGCTACCACCCGGCACTGCCGCCCCCCAAGTTCGTCTTCGCCCAGCACGACGCGGTCCCCGCGCGCGTCGGCCATGCCCTCGACAGCATGGTCTGTCCGGGCGCCATTATCTCCGGCGGCGCTGTGCGATCATCGATCATCGGCGCGAACGTCCGCGTCAACAGCTGGGCGGAGGTCGACAGTTCGATCCTGTTCGAAGGCGTCACCGTCGGCCGCCACGCCCAGGTCCGCCGCGCCATCGTCGACAAGGGGGTCAACATTCCGACCGGCGCGAGGATCGGCCTCGATCCCGATGAAGACCGCGCCCGCGAACTCACCGTCACCGAATCGGGAATCACGGTGGTCAGCCTGCTCGATGAATGGAAGCTCGCGAAATAGTGGGCAGCGATTAGCGACGCATCGCAGATGCGTCCCATCGACCAATCGCCATCGACTATCCCCCCTCTACAAACCACCAGCACAGCCAGCAGAGCAGGGGCACGCCGGCGAAGATCAGCGCGAATGCGATCAGATTCGATCGCGCGTTGTCGGGCCACCGAGCCATGTCGGAGATCAGAGGACGGAAATCGGAGGACAGTGAGGACTATTCACGCTCTTCGTACTCTACTCTCTGAACCGCTCTTCGAGCCACGGGTCGCCGCGGTCGTGGTAGCCGCCTTCCTCCCACAGGCCCGGGCGATCGTCTGCTGAGAGTTCGATGCCTTTGACCCATTTGGCGCTCTTCCACGCGTAGAGTTGTGGAATGATGAGCCGGACCGGTCCGCCGTGGTCGGCCGACAGCGGCTCGCCGTCGTGGGTATCGGCGAACAGGGCGTCCTCGGCCAGGAAGTGTTCGAGCGGCAGGTTCGTCGTCCAGCCGTCGTCATATCCCAGCGGGAGCGCAAATCTTGCTTGCGGTTTCGCCCCGCAGCGATTCAGGATTTCCCGCGTCGAAACCCCCTCCCAGACATTGCTCAACCGTGACCAGCGCGTCACGCAGTGAAAATCCGCGAACACCTTCACGCGCGGCAGTGACCGGAACTCGTCCCACGACAGCGTCAGCGGCCGGTCGACCAGCCCTCGGACTTCGAGTGTCCACTGTTTGGTCGGCACTTCGGGCACGCCCGCCCAATGCAGTACGGGCCATTTGCGGGTCCGCGCCTGTCCCGGCGGGACACGCTGAGCGCGACGCGTATCGGGACTGATGATGGCACCCGGCGGCGCATCCTCAGGGGAGAGCGCATCGCCGGACTGGTACTTGGGGTCGTCGCTGGTGAGCACTGCTGCGAATGCTTTTTGATCGTCAACGCGGTTGTCGTCGGGGGCGGGAAGTATAGCAGACACCAAGCCCCATTGACCGGCTCTCCCGCACGAAATAACATTCAGCCGCACGGATGGTTACGTCGAAATTCCGCGCCGCGGTCGCGTCCCCTCCGGTGCCGGCAAACATTGCCGCTTCGACGCAGCTTTCCAAGAATTCACTGCTCCCGGCGAACGGCGAGAACCCCAACAGGTTCGGCGCCCCGGTCGGAGGTCTGCTCCCCTCTGACGAGCCGACTCCGCTCCCGGTCCTCCGTTCGCCGCCACGACACCGACGGAATCCGAAGTATGGAAGTCTTTGATTTTCTGGGCGACTTCTTCACCGGCATTACGTCCTTCATTGAAGGAC
>JAEUIG010000443.1 GCA_016795125.1 Planctomycetaceae bacterium
GCTGCGTCAGGTCCGCCAACTGCTGTTCGATCTGGTCCGGCTCGGTCCAGATCCGCGTCGTGACCAGCAGTTCATCGAAGTCGGCCAGGTGCATGAACCCCGCGAAGCTCTCCCCGAGGCCGACCGGATCAAGAATCGTCAGCCGCAGCTTGCCGGGCGGCACCAGTGTCAGCCACCGCAACAACAGGCTTTGCAGCATCTGTGCCGACATCGCCCGCGCGGCGGAGGTCGGCGTCCGCAGCAGCAGCGATGCACCGTCCGGAAACGGCGTAATGCTCGGCACCGCGAAGTGCGTGACGCGCGGCGCGAGCCGCATGTCGGCCGGGATCGCGTTCGGCCAATTGTCCAGATTGACGTCGTACTGCCCGCGCCGGATTCCCGGCGGCAGTTCCGTCGCCGGCGTCCAGCCGCCGCCGGCCAGCTCGCTCCAGTCCCGGAACAGCGAACGGCTGGCCGCCTGCGCCTGCTGCAGTTCCAGCTCCAGTTGCCGCGTCGCTGCATCCCACTCCGACTTGAGCTGGTGCCACAGTTCGGCCTGCCGCCGCCGCCGCTTTTGAACGTGGTCGTCGAGTTGTGCCTGCAGGGAACTGCGCCGCGAATCGGCCGACGCAATCAGCGCCTGTCGTTGCTCGCCGTATTTCGCGTCGATTCCCACCGTCAGTTCCGCCGACTCGGCCCGCAGCGCCTGCTGCTGCTCCGCGTACCGCCGGTTCTCGGTCTGCAGATCCTGAGTGCGCGTCTGCTCCAGCTCGGCCCGGCGTTCATCGTGAGCGCGCTGGAAACGTTCGAGGGCCAGCTGTCGCTGCGACGTGAAATTCGCCTGCCGGGCATCGAACTCCGCCTGCACCTTCTGCAGGTCGCGAGCCGCGAGGTCTCGCCAGACCTGATGCAGCGCATTCGCAGTGCCATGTGCTTCTACGGCTTGTTGCCTCAAGTCCGACTGCTGATGAGCGCCGATCGCATACAGCAGGCCCAGCAGGAGCAAGCCGACGACCGCTCCGGCGCCGGCCGAAACGGCGCCCCAGGCGGCGCCATCGGTGAACCCGAGCAGGCCGCCCGGCACGAACAGGTACAGCGGCGCCGACGTGGCGGCAAAGATTGCCAGAAACAGCACCAGCCAGCTGTAACCGCGAAACAGCCGCGGCAACTTTAAGGCGGCCGAGGCCGCGAGACAGGCGCGCGCCTCATCAATCTGCATCGAAAACATCTGCTGTGCGTCATCCAGCGTACGCGGCGGCGATTCGAGCGCTGACACAACCGGCTCGCGAGGTTCCTGCTCGTCCGAATCTCCGTACAATTCGGCCTCGACCAGGGCCATGTCCGCAAGCTGCTGGTCGCGCGTCCGCTCCCGAGCCTGCGTGGCACGCTCGTACTGCCGCAGCGGACTGTCCTCCGCTTCATCGTCCAGCACCGACGAAGTGACCCACGAGCTGTCCTCGTGCCGTGCTTCCACGTCCGCCGTTTCCCGGTAGTAGCGGGCTTCGATCTCCCGGACGCGCGACAGATGGTGCTCGTGCGCTGCAGACGCCTCCGATTCCACGCCGCCCAGCGTTGTCTCGCGACGGGCTTGATACTCGGCCTCCAGCGTCGCGCTGTCGTTGGCATGCGCGGCATCGACAGCCGCGAGCTGCGCGCGCAGGTCACGCTCCGGCTCGTCCTCCCGCTCCGCCTGTTCGGCCGCGAGCTGCCGTTCCCGCGCGACGCGGAGATCGATCGCCGCCTGGAAGTCGTCGAGCAGCGGCGCCAGCGCTTCGCCCGGATCGCGCAGCGGCGCCTCCGTCGAGACATCGACGGGTCGCGGGGCAGAGGCGTCGGCAGGACGAGTTTCGTGCATCGTGCTTTCACGCTTACGGTCTGACGCGTCGCGCGCCTCCAGCAATGCTGCCATGATCCGCTCCTGCTGACAATCCTCGTCGTGTCCGAGATTGCGACCGGAGTTGATGGTTGAACGACACGACTCACTAATCATCCCGTCAAACCAGAATCCAAAATCGCAAATCCCCCGTCGCTGCTGACGACCCACTACCACCGACTCTCCTCCTCCAGCTCCCGGCTCGCCGCCTGCAGTACCTGCACCAGGTGCGAAATCGCCGGCAACGCCGTCCGAAACTCTTCGAACACCGGACCCAGATGCTCCTCGGAAAACTGCGCCGCGTTGTGGTCCACCCACGTCTGCGAGGCAGCATTCCAGTCGATCTGCAATTGCTCAATCGCTTCCTGCATCCGGCCGCGAGCCGCCTGAAGATTGCCGGTGTTCATTCGATTTGAGATTTGAGATTTGAGATTGGTGACTTATCGCTTCGATCGATCAACCATCAACCATCAACCATCTCCCTCTTCCGCCACCGGCCGCACCACTTCCGCGTAGTCCTCCAGCGCGGCGATCGAGCGATCGAGCATGGCGACCGACTTCGGCAGCACCTGATCCACCATCCGCCGCGCCGCCGCGATCCGGCCACGAAATTCGTCGACCTCCCGCTGCAGCTTGACCGACCACCGCTGCACCCGCTTGAGCTGCTCGTGGCAGTGTTCCAGACGCAGCTTGGCTTTCGCGTGCGCCTTCTTCTCCTCGATGCAGGATGGCCGATGTCCGCCGACTGTCCGCATCTGGCACGACGCCAGCGCCGCTCGCGTCGCCGCCACCTTGTCGAACGCCCGCCGCGTCTGTCCCTGCCAGTACGCCGGCCGGTCCTGCTCGATCCATGCCACGATCTTGTGCAGTTCCATCTGCGCAGCGTCCAGTCCCGCCTGGCACTCTTGCTGAAACAGCAACACCCCGGCCTTCAGGTCACGCAGCGCGGGAATGGACAGAACGTTGGCACGCATCGGCAGCAGAGCGTTAAGGGTTGATCGTTGATCGACAGGTGGGAAATCAGAATGTCTAAATCCGAAAGTGTTGATCGTTTATGGTTGATCGAGACCAACCACCACTCACCACTCATCTCGTCAATCCAAAATCCAAAATCGAAAATC
>JAEUIG010000487.1 GCA_016795125.1 Planctomycetaceae bacterium
CTTTCGGCAAATCCGCGCAAAACGATACACGTTGTCGACTGGCAACATGGCTCCATCAAGGGCGTCCCGGACCCCAACGTGGCGGAATGCTCCACCACTGTCGCACTTTGCAGCCAGCAGGACATCCGCCACAATCCGGACATGCACTCCTACGTCGCGCGGCTGCATGCCGCAATCCGATCGAAACGCACCCCGGCCCTCGTCGGCCTGGATCCCCGCTGGGCCGATCTCCCCGCCGAGATCATCCAGAAGCACCGCGGCCTGGAATTGTCGGACCTGACCAATCGTGCCCGCGCGTTTGAGGAGTTCTCGCGACGGATCATCGACGTGGTCGCGCCGCTGGTTCCGGCCGTCAAACCGCAGGCGGCGTTCTTCGAGGAGTGCGGACCGGCGGGAGTCGACGCCCTGGCCCGGGTGATCCTGCATGGGCGGGACGCGGGGCTGATCGTGATCTGCGACGCCAAGCGGGGCGACATCGGGACCACGTCCGAGGCGTACGCCCGCGCCTACCTGGCAGGAGCCGATCCGGCGGCTGCGCCGTTCGCCGCCGATGCCCTGACCGTGAATCCCTACCTCGGCAGCGACACGCTGGCGCCGTTCTGTAAACTGGCCGACGAACGCGGCGCCGGAATCTATGTGCTGGTGCGCACCAGCAATCCGGGTGCGGGAACGTTTCAGGACCTGGCGACGGACGGCCGGCGGATGTTCGAGCATGTCGCCGATCTGGTCGAATCACTCACCGCGACACGTGCTCCGGGCCGCTCGTACGGCTCCGTCGGCGCGGTGGTCGGCGCGACATATCCACGCGAACTGGCCGAACTCCGAGCGCGCATGCCGCACGTTCCGCTGCTGGTCCCCGGCTACGGCAGTCAGGGAGGATCGGCGGCCGATACGGCGGCGGCGTTCGATGCCGACGGCCTGGGGGGCCTGGTGAACAGTTCTCGCGGCATCATCTTCGCATACCGCCGCCCGGAGTATGTCCAGCAGTTCGCCCCGGAGCGCTGGGAAGACGCGGTGGCCGCCGCCACGCGCGCCATGATCGCCGATCTCGCCGCACATACCCCTGCCGGCCGGCTATAACGCAGTCAACGTCTGCTCCCCTCTCCCTCCGGGAGAGGGGTCGGGGGTGAAGGCGAGCTGTTCAATCCATCTGCGAGACACAAACCCTGCCGTCGCTGCACCGGGGCTTTCCTTCGGTCCAGCCCCGGCCACCCTCGGCAGTGATTTCAAACGCCGCTGCTATTCAGTGTTTCGAGAGCTGCGGACACCGGGCGGTTGCGCCGCCAGTCCGAGGAATTGCGTCGCCAGCAATACGATCAGCGGCGCGAACACGACGACCCAGACGCCGACCATCAGCCGCTCGAACCATTGCCCGGCGAGGGGTCGGGTCACGACCCGGCCGGCGACGCGCGCGGCATTGTCGGCGTGCAGGGCCTGCTCCACGGAGGTTCGGCACGCCTGCTCCAGGGTCGGATCGGCCGATTCACCCGTGCTCTCGATGATGACATCGGCGGTCGTCTGCCACAGCTTGGGGGCGATCTCGGCCACATGAGTGCGGCCCTCTGGCGTGAGCATCCCGCCGTCTGCAAACTCCTCGGCATACAGGATGAACCCGGCCGCGTCGGCCCGTCGCTGCGCGGCATCGCGCGGGTCTCCCAGCGCGCCAAACAGCAAGGCGGCAATCACCGCCAGCAACGTGTAGACCAGCACCCCGCAGCCGGCGGCCGTCATCAGCGACTTGAACTGTCGGACTTCGGAGATTTCTTCGGAGCCGATAGCGATGGTGCGCGAACGGCGGATCGAGCGGTTGGCGGCGTCGACAATGTCGAAGGCGCGAACGACGTCGGACCAGCGTGTCCGGGAGTTCTTCGCCGTCAATTCCTGCTCGATAAACTGCACGAGTCGCGACTCGGCGTCGCTGAAGTCGGAGGGTGCCGCCAGTTCGTACTTGAACGCGTCGTTCGGCCCGGTGAGCGTCAGCGTTGCTGCGGCATCCCCGGACGACAGTCGCCAGGTGGACTCAGGCAGGTCGTCGCCGCTGAAAGTGACGGTCATCTGGGCGATGTCCGTAGCGGTGAGCCCGACGGGGACGCAGGTGACGCGGCTGTAGCCACCGCACAGTCGTTGCAGCAGGTCGGCATCGTGCAGCAAGGAGTTTTCGGCAGTTGTCCGCGACAGGCGTCCTCCGACTTTGCCGGGAAATGTCCGCTCCAGTTGCAGGAACCGCAGCTGTCCCGCCGCCGAGAGCTGGCTGCGGAGGCGATCGGCGTCGCCCGTGACATCATGCCGGAAGACGGGGATGAGCCGCACTCGCCCCTCGTCCTCGATGGGCCACAGGTCGTAGGCGAAACCGGCGGTCTGGCGGATGTCCGGAAAGATAATCAGCGTGACGCCAGCCCGCGCGAGTGCGCGTGCAGCTTCCAGTACGTCCGGCGAACAACCGGCGACGATCACCGCCGCGAGTTCCGGTTCGACGAGCAGACCTTGAAAGTCGGCCAGTGGACGAGCGCGCGGAGCGAGTTCCGTCACCTGCGGCCAAATTCCTCCGGCGTACGCTGCCGCGAAGAGTTCATGCTGCGGCGCACGAGCGATCCCCCGCACGAGCGGCAGGCCGACTGGATCATCCCCGAGAAGTGCAAATCTCATTCGAGCTTAGTGAACGCGAGTGGCACTCGCGCCCACTTTCTTCGTGCCTTTGTGCCTTCGTGTGCGGCTGTTTCCGATAATGGATATATCACACAAAGGCACGAAGGCACAAAGATCGGCTGACGCCGCGACTTCGATCGGTTCAGTGGTTCTGGCGTTCCTTCGAAACTCCTTCCCGGAAAGCGGAGATCAGCGCTTTGCGCTAACGTGTACCGGGATCATCGATCGCAATCCGACGAATTCCTCAGCGGCGATCCCCGAATCTGCGCCTTTTGCGTGCCGTCGAGAACCTCACGTCCGGCGCAGCAGTTCCGAGATGGGCGTGTCTTCCTGCAGGATCGGCACCGGGCGGCCGCTGAAGTTCAGAAGCTGCACGTTGAGAGCGTCGATGCCCAGGTGCCGGTACAGAGTGGACAGGAAGTCCTGGACCCCGACGCGGCGGTCGATCGTCTGTTCGCCGCGGGCGTCGGTCGCACCGATGACCTGGCCGGGCGTGATCCCGCCGCCACTGAACAGGAACGACATGGCGTGCGGCCAGTGGTCGCGGCCGGGCTGCATCGTGCCGGTCGCTCCGCTGGCGATCCCTTCGCCAGTGCTGGCGGCATAGGAAATCTTCGGCGTGCGGCCGAAGTCGCCGGCGACGACGATCAGCGTGTTGTCCGCCAGGCCGCGCTGGTGCACGTCCTCGATCAATGCTGCGACCCCCTGGTCGAAGAACGGCGTGCGGTACTTCAGCCCGTCGAACACGTGATGGTTGACGGCGTGATCGTCCCAGTTGCCGACGCGGCCACAGAGTGCGCCGTTCAGCGTGACGGTGACGATCTCGACACCCGCTTCGACCAGCCGCCGTGCGAGCAGGCATTGCTGGCCCCAGCGGTTGCGGCCATAGGCGTTGCGGGTTTTCTCGTCTTCCTGCGAGATATCGAATGCACGGCTGGCCGCTTCTCCCGAGAGCATGTTCCAGGCCTGCTGCTCGAAGCGGTCCATCGCATCCATGTCGCCCCCCTGGTCAACCTCGGACTTCAGATGTTCGAGCTGCTTGCGGAGGGAGATGCGGCGTTCGATCTGCGGCGCGACGGCCGCGGTGTGGCGCCCGACATTCGGGACTTCAAAGGCGGCGTCGTTCGGGTCGCCGTTGACGGCGAACACGCCGAACGACGGTCCGAGGTATGCCGAGCCGAGATACGGGATCGGGCTGGCGCCGACATACAGCGGGACCTTGCGGTCGGGGGAGGACCGGAGGTAGTTGACGATCGACATCATGTCGGGGTCGATCGGTTCGAGCCGCCGCCCCTGCACGGGATGCCCGGTAAAGAGCTGCTGGGGACCGTCGTCGTGGCAGAATCCGGAATGCGACAAGGATCGCAACAGGCTGAACTTGTCGGCGAGTTTCGCCTGATGCGGCAGCAGTTCGCAGAGCTGCAGCCCCGGTACGCTGGTGCTGATCGGCTGGTACGGGCCACGGAAATCGCTGCCGGAATCGGGCTTTGGATCGTACGTCTCGAGGTGACTGGCGCCGCCGTGCAACCAGACGATGATCACCGACGATCGCCGCTGAATGCCCGGAGCAGCGGCAGCGGCACGAACGCGGAGCAGTTGCGGGAGGCTGAGACCGATGCCACCGAGGGCGCCCCAGCGCAGCACATCACGGCGCCCCATCGGAGCGGGTCCGCGCATTCGTCGCGTCGGCAGCAGACTCATGAACGACCTCTGGCTGATGCATCAGCGCCGATGCATGGGTTGATTGTACGACGGGTGACCGGGATGTCGAGTGCTGGTCGAAACTCTCCCCTCTCCCGGAGGGACAGGGGAGACAAGAGAGTTTTGCAACGAAGCGATTCCGGGCGATTGGACCATCGCCCCGGGGGCGCGTGTCGCGTAAACTCGAAGCAGGATGAAAAATGGCAAATGCCCAGCCTGACTGTTGAAAACTACTGCAAGGCGATCTTTCAGCTCAGTACGCGAACCGGCACTGCCTGGGTGACGACCGGCCGGCTGGCGGAGGCGCTCAGCCTCACGCCGGGGACCGTCACCAGCATGCTGAAAACGCTGTCCGAATCGGACCTGGCGGAGTATCGCCCGTACGAGGGAGTGCGGCTCAATCGCTCCGGGCGCTCACTCGCGCTGCGGATGCTCCGCCGGCACCGGCTCATCGAGCTGTTCCTCGTGCGCACACTCGGCCTGACGTGGGACGAGGTCCACGAAGAGGCGGAGCACATGGAGCACGCGGTCAGCGATTCGCTCGTGGACCGCATGGACGCCTACCTGGGGCACCCGGAGGCTGATCCGCACGGCGATCCGATTCCGCAGGCGGACGGAACGATGCGCGGCGGCGATCGGGACCGCGTTCCGTTGACGGCGTGCCACGGCGGGCAGACGGTGAAGATCGCGCAGGTGCTGCAGCAGGGACCGGAGTTCCTGCGCTACCTGACCGACGCGGGCCTGGAGATTGGCGGCATGGGGCGGGTCGACTCCAACGACCCGCAGGCCGGCGTCGTCCAGCTCCGACTGGGGGACCGCAGCATTCCCATCGGCCGCTCCGCCGCAGAACAACTGCTGGTGGAAGTCTGCGATCCTGTTTCGTGAGCAGCCAGAGGCGCAGGCGGTGCGGTCAGCAAGCCGCAGACATGAAATCCAGAGCTGTCGAGAGACGTCGCGAACCGACACCTGCCTCGATCTGGTCCGCCGCGTGACTTCACCGGTTCAGGAATGCGCGGCTCTCTTTCCTGCACCTGAAGTAAAACCACAAAGACACCAAGGGCACGAAGAGAAAGCCTCTCTGTGTTCCTGGTGTCTTCGTGGTTCTTGGTTTTGCAGATCGGTCCCTGGTTGATCACCCCTTGCGGAAATCGAGTCCCTTGTCGTCCTTTCCGCCGCCGAGGCCCTGGAAGTGGAATGCGCCGTTCTGCGGGGGGGTGATGGTCGCCAGCATCACGCCGCCGACATCGGGCTGCAGGACGAGGTCAGTCCCTTCGAGCACGTAGACTCCCTCGACCTTCGTGTCTTTACCATTGCTGGAATAGGTCCAGGTGAAATTGCCGTCGGCGGTGAGTTCGAGCTTGAACTTTGCATTGTCGGCGCCGGAGGCGTTCCACGTGCCGGCCAGGTCTGCGGCCGGAATCTGCGGGGCTTCGGCGGCGGCATCCGGTGCCGGTGGCGGCTCGGGGTTGGTGCCGGGCAATGCATCGGGGCCAGTCAGCATCTGCAGCATCTGGGCGGCGACCTGATCTTTCGGATTCGCCGCGACGACCTTCTGCAGCTGCTGCGCGGCTTCCGCAGAGTGACCGGCCGTCAGGTAGTGATACGCCAGGACGAACCGCGCATCCGCCGCCTGCGGATTCTGCTTGATGTAGTCTTCGAGAGCACGCAACTGCTGCGTGTAGGTGTCGACACTGGTGTACAGCCCGCTCAGGGTCGTCCAGTCCCAGCCGGGACCGACGGCCAGCACGGCATTGAGCGTCGCCGCGGCGTCGCGGTACTTGCCCGTGGCGAACAGTATCAAGGCGCGGAACTCATGCAGGGCCGCATCGTCGGGGCGATACGCCAAGGCGGCGTTGATCCCCTGCATCGCCTCATCGTAGTTGCCGGCGATGAAGGCCTCGCGCCCCTTCTCGAAGGCCGCCATGCCGGGATCTGTCGTCCCCGCATCCGGCGCTGCTGCCGACTGAGCGGGTGCTGCCGCCGTTGTCGTCGCCGGCTCGGTGTACTGCTGCTGCTCATAGACGACGAGCGGCTGCGAGTAGTTGATCGAGACGGTGCTGCTGACGGGATACGGCTGGTAATAGTACGGGTTATAGTACGGCGCGTAGCCGAACCAGTAATTGAGACGGTTGACGCCCCAGGCGGTGATGCCAAAGCCGGCCGCCCAGGGATGCTCATCCCACATGTGGTGCCAATAGTTGTCGTAGTGACCGCCCCAGCAGCCGTGATGCCAGTAGTCGTGATCGTGCCAGCGATTGTTGTTGCCCCATTGCTGCCAGTCCTCGCGAACATCGTCGCGGTGGTCCCAGCGATCATTGCGCCAGTCATCGCGATTGTTATTCATCCGGTTCTGGAGATCGTCGCGGCGTTCCGGACGATGATTCTGCCGATCCGCCATCCAGTCCTGGCGATTGTCGAAGCGGCCGGGATCGTCCCAGCTCGGCCGGTCGCCAGCGCCGGGCCGATTTCCTTCGCCGGGCCGATTCCCTGCACCGGGTCGGTTCCCTTCGCCAGGCAGAATTGACGGACGATTGCCGCCTCCGGCGATCCCGTCGCCCCCCTGACCAGGTCGAATCCCCGGTCGTTCAACCCCCCCGCCTCCCTGCCCGGGTCGAGTCGTTGGCCGTTGCGTGCCGGCGCCACCCTGTCCAGGGCGCGTGGTGGGACGGTCGTTGATGCCGGGCCGATTTCCCCCGGGCCGTGCGCCGTCGGCAATACCACTCCCCCCGCCGGGCCGCGTTGTTCCGGCGCCGCCAGCTCCGGCACCCGGGAAGTTCACATTTCCGGGACCGTTGCCGCCGCCGGGACGGTTTCCGCCCCCGGCGACTCCGCTCCCACCGCCGCCTGGTCGTGTCGCGCCTCCGGCTCCACCGCCTGGTCGACTGACACCTCCACCACTTCCGCCGGGG
>JAEUIG010000489.1 GCA_016795125.1 Planctomycetaceae bacterium
GGCGCTCGTCGTCGCGAGCGCCGAGTCCGCGCTCGCCCTGCACGGTCTGGACCTCGCGCCGCAGCAGTTCGTGAACTTCTGCGGAGAAGGCGAGTGGTTCGTCGGCACGCGCGGCGGCAGCGCCGACCACGCCGCCATGAAATACGGCCGGAAGGGGACCATCAACCATGTCGCCTTCCACGACTTCCAGCTCCTCGAACAACTCGCGTTTCCGGAATCGCACGCCCTAGTCGTTTGCAATTCGTTCGTGCAGGCCAAGAAGGCCGGCGGCGCACGCGAGGCCTTTAACGCCCGGGTCGGCTCATACCTGGTCGGCGTTCAATACGTCCGCCGCATGTTTCCGCAGTTTGCACCCCTGATCCGCTTCGTTCGCGACATCTCCTGCGAAACCCTGCGAATTCCGCCGTCACGAATCTATGACATTCTGATGGCCGTGCCGGAAACGGTCACCGCCGCAGAGGTCCGCCGACTGTTTGCGGACGATCCCGAGGCCTGGCCCGCTCTGGGCACACACTTCGTGAACGTCCCCGACGCTGCGCAGTACCCGGTCCGCGGGGTGTTGATGTTCGGCATTACCGAGTGCGCTCGCGCCCGTCGCGCCGCGGATTGCCTCCGGCGCGGCGACATGGACGAACTCGGCTCGCTGATGAACATCTCCCACGACGGCGAGCGCTGTTTCCGCACGCAGCCCGATGGGTCGGTCACTCCGTTCGCGGTCGACGTCTCGAATGCCGCGCTCGCCGGACTCATTCGCGATCTCGCCAGCGAAGACCACGTCCGCACCGGCCGCGCCCAGTTGTATCAGCAGCCGGGCGGCTATCGCTGCAGCACGCAGGAGATCGATTCGCTCGTTGATCTGGCGCTGGATTCGCCGGGCGTCACCGGCGCGCAGATCGCCGGCGCGGGTCTTGGTGGCTGCGCGATGATCCTCGCCAGGGCCGACGCCATCCCGACTCTCGAAGAGCGCCTGGTCCGCAGCTTCTACGAGCCGCGCGGACTTCCTTCGGGCGTGATCCGTTGCGTCCCATCGGCCGGCAGCGGGCTGGTCGCCGTCGGGTCGTGACGCGCCGGACCTACGGCGGGTAGGCCACCGAGCCGCCGGCCTTGCCGATGATCGGGTACGTGCCTTCGATCCTGTGCTGCGCCGTGGGTTCCCCATCGAAGATCGGGGTTACTCCGCTCCTGTCCTTCTTCTCATACCCGGCGATCTCGAGCCCGGTGATCGTGATCTCCGGGAACCGAATGTGAACGGGATGGTCGGAGTTTGTCGTCACGTATTTCTGTGGCCGCCAGACCGTATCTCCCACAACCTTGATGTTCTGCAGATTCAGTTGCCGGGCATACTCCAGGTGCAGCTTGGCACCGCGACCCCACAGCGTCAGGTTCCGTATCGAACCGCGGACGGCCACCGGCCAGGAATCTCCGGCCTCGTTCGTGAACACTACGTTCCAGCATTGGAACCCCAGTTTGTTTTCGTAGGCGGTGTTGTCGGCGAACACCCGCTGCGGCACGTACCCGCTCGGCACTGCCCCCATGCCGGCATAGTCACTTGGCAGCAGAATGGGATCGTGTTCGATCGGGTATCGCAGGTAGGAAGGCGGATTGAACCCGCTGTACCTGGGGTATCCGTTCATCGGCAGATTGGCCAATCCGAAGCCATGCCCCGAATTGTCGAACGCGACGCAGCCTGCGACATCCACGAGACCTCCCTGTAACCAGAAGCCAGAGCCGTCCTTTGCCCAGTCTCCGATCGCACCACCGCTTCCCGTGTTGTCGTTGTTGAGATCGCCCCCGCCACGATTGAGCGCGGCGAGGCAGCGCTGCATATGGCCCCGCTCCTGTCCCTCTTCCGTGGCAAACCCCGCGCCGAAACAATTGATCGCAATGCAGTTGTCCCACTGGCAATGGCTGGCGTGGTTCACCATGCCCCAGCCCGGGGAACCATCAACGACCACCCACATCCGCCGCGACGGCTCTCCAAGCGGTCCCGCCCGATGCACATGGTCGGCATATCGTCCACGGGGGTTGGCGTTGCTGCCTGCGACAATCAGTCCACGGCTGTCCTTGCGAGGGTCGGTGACCGGCAGTTTCTTGTCCGTCCGGCCAAGGCCAACCTCTTCCGCGTACCGGATGTCGTTCATCCCCGACATGAACATCAGGTGCCCGCGATTGGCGGTCGCCGCCGAGCTTCGGCTGCGGATCACGACATTCCGCGTCAGATTGGCACAGTGAAACGGCAAGTCGCTGCGCCAGCGGAAATGCCGGTATTGCAGCGGCGCGTTGAATCGCACGGTCCGGCTGCTGACGCTGACGATCGTGCGCAACTCCGACTGGTAGGTCGTAAACTGCTCCCCGACCATGCTGTCGGTGCCGGCAATCAGGATCCGGTCACCGACCTTCCACTGATAGGGCAGGTCCTGCATCACCAGGCTGGTTGCGCCCACCGCCAGGTCGCCATCCACGATCCCCCAGGCGGTCTTCTCCGTCCCGCACGCCATGAACTCTCCATGGCAAATCACACCCCGCGACAGCTTCTCCCAGTCGCCGGATAGAAATGCGCCGGGAAGGAATTCGAGCACTGTTTTGCCGGCGGCCGGCATGGTTGGCATTCCCAGGCGCACGGCCCCCCCCATCGGGACATATACCGTATGCACGTTGATCTGCGTATCACAGTGGTCGCAGACCGTCAGCGTGCCCGCCACATGGATCCACGAGACGTCCGCCGTCCTGCCGTGATTCGTCACCGTCATTCCTGACGGAATCAGAACCCGGGCGCCAGCGGGAGGGATGCCGGGCTTCCAGGTCGCGGCGTCCTGCCAGCTTCCCGATTGGACGGCCTGGTACGTCGCCGAAGTGGGCGGGCAGAGGTTTTCACCGATGTGCGCTGCGGAAACCGTTGAACAGAACAGAGCGCAGCAGGAAGTCACCAGTACGCGTCGAATATGCATCGCTTCTCGTGATGTGATTGGGCGACCCGCGTTGGCGCGGCGTATCTTGGCCAATGCCCCTTGCGCAGTCCACCCCAATTACGGAGTGCCCGCTGACGGATGCATTCGCCCAGCTTGATGTGATTGCTGACGACGTGCGGCCACGTCAACCATGGAACCGGCTGAGTTGCCACTCACAGAAGTGCCAGTTGCAAGCGTAGGTCACGCAGCGGACCCGGCAAGCGAAATCCATGACGCCGCGAAATGAACTCTCCGCACGATTCCGCAATGCTGCGGGCTACTCCGCCGAGACGACCTCAATCTCCATCTCTCCGAGCAGATGGATCATCGGCAGGAAAGCGGCGATGGGGGTCGGCGCATCCTCATCGAGCGCCGAATCCGCCAGCTTGATGTGTGCGGCGCCAATGCCGCCGCGACCCAGCGTGGCGTCCAGCGGCGTCCAGCGTCCGTCCAGCCAGGCCTCGGTCCACATGTGACCGGCGAAGGCCGCATGCTGCTGCGAATAGACGAGCCCGACGGCGACCCGTGCGGGAATCTTTCGCGCCCGCAGCATGGCTGCCAGCAGCACGGCGTGTTCCGTGCAGTCCCCCTCCAGCTTGTCGGCGACCTCCGAGGCCGTCGCCAGGCCGGTGGCGAAGTTCCGGTCGCGCATCGTGTCGTGGACGTACTGCTCCATGGCCCGGGCTGCTGCGGCCGGCGCCATGTCGGACGCTGCCGCCGACTGCGAATGCCTGATGACGAGCGGATTGTTCGAGTCCAGGAATCGCGTGGCCGAGAGATAGCGCGGTTCGGGAGTTTCCGCGTCCGCCACGGGAGCGGCATCTGCCGCCAATGCGGTCACGGTGACTTCCGCTTCGCTGTCGCTGATCCGCTGCGACTGCTGGGTCGGCCCATTGGGAAACTGCGCGGCGGCATCACCGCCGGACACCTTGATCCGGTAGACGATCCGCGTGCGGTCGTGGGCCTGTTCAATCGGCTTGACTTGGACGAGCGTTTCCACGGCGAGATCGACCGGCTGGTCGTCGATCTCGCGCAGGGCCGTCTCGCGGTCGACCGTGTACGTCACGACCTGGAGGATGTTCGACTCGGATTTGACGACCTCGCCGTCCACGTTCATATAAGAGGTCAAAGACAGGAACGGGATCGCGGAGTGCGTCATCACGATCCTGCGGGCGTCAATTTCCGTGCCGTCCAGCAACGTCGTTGTTGCGTTGCCGTTTTCGGTGACGGTAATCGTGACGACCTGGTTGAGTTCGGGGTCGTACATCTCGAACGACCGCGTTTCTCCGGGCTGCAGCGGGTGTTCCTGAAGGTCCCGATCCTGCCAGGCCGGCGACCGGGTGTCGGGATCCCACTTCGACGTCTTCGTGTCGACCTTGCCATTGGCATGCGTTTCCAGTGCCAGTTCTTCGCCGCGAATGGCGCCGACCGTCTCCATCGTGCTGATGGGGGGATTGTCGACCCGGAACCGGAAGCTCCGCAGCTGTCCTGTCGCAGTTTCCTCCGTGTGCTGGC
>JAEUIG010000472.1 GCA_016795125.1 Planctomycetaceae bacterium
TCACGTGCGAGGAATACGACTCGCCCTGCCGGTCAGCGAGGACTACCAGTACCAGCCGGAGCGGTAATACGCGCCGTAGCTGTAGGGCCGGTAGTACATATACGGGGACGGGCTCATCACGTACGGGGAGTAGTATCCGCCGCCGTAGTACGGGCTGCCATACGTATACGCACTGTAGTAAGGGGCGTAGTACGCGGTGTAGGGAACGCCGTAGCTCGGCACGCTGTAAGCCGGGGTGGCGTAACTGTATGCCGGGGCGCTGTAGACCGCGGGTGCATACCCGGCGTAGTACGGCTGATAGTACGACGTCGAGTAGTACGCGCCGTAGCTGTAGGGGCGATACCCATAGCCCCAGCCGGCGTAGTGGTACGCGGCCGGGCTGTACCCGACGCCCCAGCCGCCGCCGTAGAACCCGCCACCCCAGAATCCGCCGCCGTAAAACCCACCGCCCCAGTAGCCGCGATGATGATGCCCCCAGCCGACCGTGTGCACGGTCGAATGTGACTGGCCAGGCGTCACCGTCTGCACGGCCGGCGCGACCCGCAACGGGGCGCCTGCTTCAGCGACGGACGCCCACATCAGCCCGATAACCGCCAATCCTGACAGCACCACTTTGACCAGGCTGTGTCGCTGCATGACGCTCCCCTTGTGATTCCAGGCGATCGGGGGCGACTGCGTCCCGGCGACGCACCCCGCTCATCCACGCAACGGCCTCCCACCGTCTGCAGATGATGCTAAACGTGCCCGAAGAGCAGCGTCAAGGGGCGGCCGGAATTGCGAGCAGAACCGGGCGAAATGCCGCCTCAGTAGCAGAACATCGACTGCGTGCGCAGGACGGCCCGGCTTTCGGGAAAGGTATGAAATGCGTGCACAATCAGCGTGCGCGAGGTCGCCTCCGCCCGCATCAGGCTGACGGCGCCGGTTTCCAGCCGGTGGCGGCCGGGAAACTCGTAGGACAGCAGCGCCTGCGGGATGTCGCCCAGCAGCTCCTCGTGCACGCGGGCAAACACTTCGGAATCCAGCGTTTCCACATGCGCGCTGCAGTGGTACTCGATGCCCGCGACGTCGACATCCAGATCGCGTCCGGTGCGCAGACGGTGCACCGCGCATCGGCCGTGCTGCGGCAACGACTGGTCGGCGCTGCCGATGACTTCCGTGAGCCGCTGCTCGGCACGGCGGAACTCGACGCTGTGGCCGGCGCCACAGATCCGCAGCACCGCTTCGAAGCCGGCGGCGGCGATATGCGTCGCCGCGCAGGCGTCAAACAGTTCCGGATGGACGACACGATCGAACAGGTGGAACGCGAGATGGGACGCGTCGCACCGTACGGATTGCAGTTTCATAGGACGACCTCCGACCGAAGACGTGCGCTCGAAGTCGCACGGCACGAGGGAGTATAGCGCGGCGGTCAAGCGCGCGGTAGCGGCGAAGTGCGCATGATTTTTCAACAATGCACGGAACGAGAATTGCGCGAGGTTTTGACTTGCCGCCGATCGTCCTTGCGGTTAGCGGCGCCGATGGCGCAAGACACCTGGATTCCGAGCGCTCAGCGGCCGGCCGCTTCGAGATCGAGCAGCCGCTGCTTGAGCGACAGCCCTTGCGGCGCGGAGAATCCGCCCAGCTTGCCGCCGGCGGCGATCACCCGATGACACGGGATGATGAGCGGGACGCGGTTGTGTGACATCACGCTGCCGACGGCCCGCGCAGCGCCGGGCGCACCCGCCTTCGCGGCCAGCTCACCGTAGGCGATCCGCCTGCCGTAGCCGATACGGCGCAGGGCCGTCACCACGCGGCGTCCAAAAGGCGTCAACCCTTTCATTGCGACCTCGACGTCTCGGAAGTCATCGGCCGTTCCCGAGGCATAATCCACCAGACGACGACGCAGCTCGGGCCACCAGTTGCGATCGGACCAGCCGTCCGGAAGATCGCGCGCCATCCGTTCTCGAACCTCGTCGGCGGCGGCGTGTCCCATCGACAGCCGCTCCACAGTGCGCCCGGCGCCGGCCAGTCCGATCCAGCCCAGTTCGCTGCGGAAAACAACGAGTTGACGTTCCATAGCCGGTTCGATTGACGACCTGCATGCCGAAAAACCGCACTTTTGACGGCCTTCACAATCCCCCCTAGAATAGGACGCGGCATGCAGGGTGAGAAGCCGGTTGCCGCCGGTTTCATCGCAGCGATGAAGGGTCGGTCCGACAGGGAGCACACAACAACATGAACGAGTACGCATCTCTCGCCGACGATCATTTCATCAACATCAATCTCAATACGGAGATGCCGCTGCCGAATTCGCGGGAAACAGTGCTGGACTTCTTCGGACGCGTCCAGAAGGCGTACCCCGCCATGCGGAACTTCTACACGCGTGAAACCGGCGACTTCGTGCTGGAAGAGGACAAGGACCAGCCGAACTACCGATGGATGTGCCTCGAGCCCCGGCGCATCTGCAGCGGCTACGTCAATCCGCCGAACGCCGAGGCGGCGCTCGAGCAGCACCGACTCGCGCTGGAACTCGCCCCGTACATGCTGTCGGTCAGCCCGCTCGACTGCGAAGCGCTCGACTACCTGGTGGGGTTCGACTTCGTCTACCGCGGCAATCACGACGAACTGGTCGCCGAGGCGCTCGGTCTCGGCTCCGCGATGGAAGGCCTGCTGGAGATTCCCGGCGCGAAGCCGCTGAACTTCGAGCCGTCACTGACGATCAGCCTGGATGACTCCTGCCGGCGGCAGGCGCGGCTGATGGTCGAAACACGCACCAACGCTTACCAGGTGCGGCGCAACGAGTTCCCCGAAGACTCGATCAGCGTGTACTTCACCGTCCGTCAGTACGGCAGCCTGGCCCATGGCAGTTCGTTCGTCGGCACGCTGGACGAACTCCGGCAGACGTCGGAAGAGTTGCTGGCGACGCACGTTGTCGAGCAGGTGCTGCGCCCGCTGGCGCAGGCCATCGCGACGAAGTAGGGTGAGATTTTCCCCAATTCTGTTCGGCGCGACTCGTGCCGGCCGTCGCTCAGACGGCGGTCCTATGTCCATTGAGTTCGATGCCAGTGCCGCCCCGGAGGGGCGGAAGTCTGTAGCCACGGGTGGAGCACCGTTCGCCGCCAGGCGGACGATGCGGAACCCGTGGAAAAGAGCATTCGATGACTCTCTCCCTCTCCCTCGGGGGAAGCATTGATCTCAGCACAAACGCCAATCGGGGGAGAGAGTCGGGGTGAGGGGACCACGACACGC
>JAEUIG010000509.1 GCA_016795125.1 Planctomycetaceae bacterium
GAAGTGCCAGGCGTCGCGGGCGTATGTCGCGCAGTTGTTCCGCACGAGCGCATGCCCTCGCGGTCCCCGCGCGACATAGATGCGGGGGTTCTCGACCCATGCGGTCCGGAGGATCTCCGATCCGTCCGCCAAATCCGCTTCACGCCCCTGCTCGCGATCCATGTGCAGCCCGGTTCGCAGCGTTGGAGCGTAGTTCCAGCGCAGGTGCGCGCGATCGAACCAGCCCCCGACCAGCAGGTGGTAGCGTCCGATGGACCGGATGCTGCCGTTCTCCGGGTTTTCAAACCGGATCCAGGCATGATCGTTGCTGTCGGACACGCACAGAGAGATCCGCCACCGCCCCGGAAGTTCATCCGGCAGGTCGGCCGGTCCGGTCGGCGGACGCACAGCCGCCGTCGCTTCGGCCGGCGGAGCCGCCGCGGCATTGCCGACCGCCAAGGCGCACGCCAGCCAGGCGGCAATGGCCAGGCGGCACGAAATCCGTGCCGAAACTCGGGCGGCGGTTGTGGCCGTCGGACGCATGCCGGCTGAATGCTCGCTGACAAAATGAATACGGGGCGCGTCGAACCGACGGCCCCGCCTGAATCCGCTCAACAGCGACCGGGATCAGCCCGGGTCGTTTCCGTCTTCGCTGTTGGAATTCTTCTTGTCGTCATCGTCGGCGGCAATTGCGATCGGCACCGCCACCGCCGCAACCAGCGCGGCGATGATCGCCAGCTGCAATGCGGGCGGCAGTCCGGCGAACCACAGGCCCGCACGGGAGGCTTCCTGAGTTGCGAAGACCACGTTCTTCGCGGTCCTCGGCGGCGCCGTCCCCGGCGTCCAGGCACGGTACGCCATGACGTGCTCGTCGTTCGCCACCACCTGATAGGTGCCGGCCTTCAATCCTGTGAACTGAAACGCGCCGTTCTCCCCGGTCTTCGTTTTGGCGATCGGCTCAGCCGCATTCTGATGCAGCGTCAGCGAAACGCCGGACTTGCCGGCGCCCTGTTCGCCGTCCACGTAGTAACCCTCCAGCGTGCCGTTGCTCTGCAGCTCGACGTCCACCGTCTTGAGCTTGAGAGGCTTCGGCGCCGCCGGACGGGCGTCCGCCGCCAGGATCGGCGGCGCGGGGGTGATGAGGGCGATCATCGTCAGCGCGACGATCGCCTTCCTGGCCGTCAGCGTGTGCAGACATTTCATTCTTCGTGTTCTCCTTGCTTGGACAGACCCGCGCTCTTTGAGCTCCGTATGATGAGCGGCCCGTTTCGTCAGTCCTCTAGCTCCGTGCTGGTCGTCTCGCGGCGCCTGAGGCGCTGTTCGACAACCCGAGGCTCAACCTTCCTGCATGCCGTCTTCGCTGTTCGCCTGCTTCTTGTCGTCGTCATCGGCCGCAATGGCGAGCGGGATCGCGATGCCCGCGATGATCGCCGCAATGATCGCCAGCCGGGCCTCGGTGGGGAGGCTCAGGAACCAGGCCGCAGCGCGGGTCGAATCCTGTGCCGCAAACACCGCCTGCCTGGCGGTCTTCGGCGGCGCTGTTCCCGGCGTCCAGGCCCGGTACGCGATGACGTGTTCGTTGTTCGCCACCATCTGGTACGTGCCGGCCTTCAGTCCCGTAAACTGGAACACGCCGTTGTCGCCCGTCTCCGTCGTGGCGATCGGCTCCGCCGCATTCTGATGCAAGGTCAGCGTCACGCCGGATTTTCCGGCGCCCTGTTCGCCGTCCACGTAATACCCCTGCAGGGTGCCGTTGCTCTGCAGCTCGACATCGACCGTCTTGAGTTTGAACGACGTCTGCGGCGCGGCGGCCGGCTGCGGGTCGGCGGCCAGCAGGGCCTGCGAAGGTGTGATGATGCCCACGATCGTCAAGGCGACAATCAGTTTCCTGACAGACACGACATGGCGACAGTTCATGGCAGTGGACTCCCTTCCCTGGTGATGTCCGCGCGATCGGTTGGCAACGTGTTCAACCGAGTTCCATTATCAACGCTATGACCGGTGAGTGGTTCATCGGGTTGGCTGCTGTCTTCTGCGACGGCGTCCGGCTCGAACACCGGCTGCCGTGCTGGTGGCAGATCAAATGCCGTTTGGGCCACGCCGCTCTCCGGCCCGGCGCGGTCGAGAACCTCGCGGAACAGCTCCGCCAGCGGCGCGTCGTTCGATTTTCGTTGCAGGCACCATCGCAACTGGTCGAGGGCTTCTGCATCGCGGCCGAGCGCCTGCAGCGCCCGCGCCGCCGCAGCGTGCGCCTCGTACGAACCGGGCGCGAATCGCACGGCCAGCAAGGCGCAGTCGGCCACGGCGCCCGGATCGTCCAGCCGGCGATAGATGTTCTGCGCCTCGCGCAGCAGCAGTTCTTCGCTGCCGTCCGTCACTTCGTTGGCGCGGATGATCGTGGCCTCGGCAAACCGGCGCGCCATGACCGGGTATTCGGGGTGGCCCGATTCACCCATCTCGTGCTGCAGGTCGCGGAGCGTCTGCCAGTCCGGGTTGAACGTCGCCAGGAAGTCTTCCGCCGGCATGTGCGGAATCAGCAGCCGGGCGATCGTGTTCTGCCACACGCGGCTGCGCGCGTACGACCGTTTCCAGTGCTCCAGTGCGAGTTCCACGTTGCCGCTTTGCCATTCCAGCTGGCCGGCCGCGAAATCCACCTGCGCCGTGTAGGGCCGGAACTTCCGCGCCTGCCCGATCAACGTCTGCTGCTGCGGCACGCCTTCGCCGTCCAGGAAGCACAGGTCGGACGCATACAGGTATGCCCGCCCTTCGCAGGGGCACGTCTCCAGGCACCGCCGCACATGCTGCTGCGCACGAAACAACAGGTCGATGTTCCCCGCCGTCGCGCGCGCCAGCCATTCCCGGCATTCGTCCGGCGATTCGAATTCCGCGCCGATCGCCGCCTGGCGCAGGTCGGCCATGTTCATCGGGTTTTCCGCCGACTGCTGCCGGGCCTCGAACGCCTGCAGATGCAGTTTTGCCAGCTCCAGGTGCAGCCGCGGAGACGTGATCGACAGGTTGCTGAGCGCCGACAGCTCGTCAGGCCTCAGTGCCGGCACCGACGCCGTCGCCTCCTCCGGTCCAGACCGCAGTGACTCAACCGCACTCCAATGCGCCGAGTCCTGCATGGCGCGCGCGTGCACCGGCAGCGCGATCATCACGCACCACGCCAGACCACCAAGACCGCCGGCCCACGTCAGTCGCGGCAGCCGCCACATTCGCGAGCCGCCGTTTGCAAAGTCAGTTCCGGCCAGCCCGAGTGCCGCGCCGACCAGCGGCGCCGTCACCGCCATGCAGCCCGGCATGAACCAGTGCGTTTCGACGAGTGCGTGCACGCAGCTCGCCGCCAGGCTGCCGAGGATTCCCGCCAGGCACGCCGAATGTTCCGGATCGCGCGCCGACCGGGACGACCTCACGCACCGGAACGCCACAACGCCGATCCCCAGCAGCAGCAACGTGAGTCCCGTGCCGCCGGTCTCCAGGCCGATCTGCAGAAACCCGCTTTCGGCGGTCGTGTATTCGGTGCCGTCCTCGATCCCGTCGAAATACATCGGGTAGACGTAGCGGTGGCTTCCCACGCCGGCGCCGGCAATCGGGAAGTCCGCGATGCCGTGCGCGACTGCTTCCCAGATCTTCCGCCGCGCCGAGTCGCCGTCGATCCGTTCCAGGTCGAGCGCCATCACGTCGTCGACGCGCGTCTCGAGTTTGCGGGTTCCTGGCATGAACAGCACCGCCACCACCACGGCGCCGAGCACCAGCCCCATGATCAGCAGCCTTTCATCGAGCCACCGCGAACGCCGTCCGGCCGACAGGCTCACAGCGATTGCCGCCCCCGCCGCGATCATCCCGCCGCGCGACAGCGACAGCGCGATCGCGCCCAGCACGACCGCCAGCCCCAGCCACGCGCCGGCTTTCAGCAGCACGCCGCGCCGGCCGAGCGCCGACCGCTTGCCGCCGAAGGAATTCCGCGCGGTGCGGACGCCCGCTTCCGACTCCTCCGCGAATGCCAGCATCAGTAATGGACCGACCCCCAGCGCGAGAAACTGCGCCAGATGATTGCGGTTCACAAAACTGCCGTGCACCACCTCGGAAGCATCCACGTTCGGGAACGACAGGTACCAGAAAAACTTCCCGTTGCTGAACACGAAATGCACCAGTCCGAAGACCGCCATCGCCACCGCAGCGCCGGCGGCCCACCGCAGGACGCGCTGTGCATCCTGCACGGACCGCACCCGCTGAGCACTGACCAGAAACAGCACGGCATACGCCACAAATGTCGCGAGTGAATGCCGCGTCGCTTCCGGAGTCAGGCTCAGGGTCTGCCAGGCGGACGGCCCGCCGCCAAACTCGTCCATCGCGGGCAACAACCGCCCCAGTGCGGGCGACAGCCGGTCGCGCCATTCCAGGGGCAGTGGAGTGAACTGCAGGACCAGCAGCGCGACTCCCAGCGCGATCAATGGTTCGACCCCCAGCCACTTCCAGCCGGGCTCCCGGGAAAGCAATTGGGCGAGCAGCCAGGAGGCGGCGGCACACGCGGCCAGCACTCCCAGCAGCAGTGCCGCAGAAGGTCGCACGCCGCCGAGCAGGTAGGGCACGACGAACATCGACGCCACCAGCGACGCATCCGTCAACTGGTGCAGCAGACCGACGACCGGCAAGTTCTGCGCGTGCGTTCGTTCGCGGGCAGATCCGGAGGGCGGTACGAATGACGACATGCGATCACCAGCGGCTCCCAGCCGCAATGTGTTCGTCTTGTGGACGACGGGGAATTTCGAGTAAGCAGCGGTCGCACAGCCCGAGCAACCTGGTCGAGACATGAAGTCCACGAGTGGGGAAGAGCCTCTTAAATGAACCCCCTCCCACCGTCAAGCCGAATCCTCGCGGCGTGCCGTGACTTGTGCCGTCCGCGCGACACTTGGAGCAGAATGCAACACCCGCTGTTCCGGGCCGCGGCACTCACCTGCATTATTGCCGTTGCGCAGGGCCGCTTGTGGGCACAGGACGCGTTCCCGCATACCTATGCCTGGACGGTTTTAGAGTGTCGTTCCGAGTTCGAATTGCCGGACTCGGAGACGGTCGGCCAGGAGTTGCAGTCGGTCCATGGCGAACTGCAACAGGCGACCGGACTCGAGTTCTCCACCGATCCCGTTCAGCTCACCC
This sequence comes from Planctomycetaceae bacterium, assembly GCA_016795125.1. Taxonomy (GTDB): domain Bacteria; phylum Planctomycetota; class Planctomycetia; order Planctomycetales; family Planctomycetaceae; genus JAEUIG01. The sequence continues at coordinate 5,137 of JAEUIG010000509.1, forward strand.
TGTTTGCCA
>JAEUIG010000512.1 GCA_016795125.1 Planctomycetaceae bacterium
CCGGCAGGGGTGGCGGCAAACGACGTTGGTCGGCGACCGCCAGCGTCTCACTCCGGCGAAACAGTTGGCGGGTGGCCCGGACGCTTCTGGCGTCCGGGCGGCGCAGCCGCAAGAGGCTTCTCGAATCGCGCTCCACCACCAAACCGCCCTCAATCCAGCGGTCGCACGCCACCCGTGTCATCGGGACTTCGATCAATTCCCGCTCCTTATGCCACCGCGTTGAATGGCACTTCCACTCACTGAGGGGTTGCAACTCGACCTGTTCCGATTGCGACGCACTCTCGGTGAGGTACGATTCTCGAGCAACCTCTTGCGGCTGCGCCGCCCAGACGCCTTCGGCGTCTGGGCCACCCGCGAATCAAGGAGAAGCACAAGTGTCGGAATCAATCATGTTCATAGAATCGACGGAAGTGCCGCTGTGCCAGCATTGCGCACAGCCGCTTGAAAGCGTCGAATTCCGTAACCAGCGGCTGCCATCCTCATTTCTGGCCCCTCTGGAATGGATCGTGCTTCTTTCCTGCCCTCACTGCCGCAAAGTCATCGGCGCGACGAACCGTTGACGATGGACGCCCCGCCATCGCATCGGGTATCACTGAAGCGTGCCGGGTCGTTCTCTCCCTCTGCCCCCAGCTTAAGGAGCCATCGCATGACACAGCCCACCCACCGCCCCTGTTCGGATTGCGACGCGCCTCGCTCCCGTCGCGACTTCCTCCGCACGGCCGGCGGAATTGCCCTCGCCGGTGCTGCGGGTTCGCTCCTCGTTCCTCGCGCCGGCTTGTTTGCTGCACCTTCACCAACCAGCGCCGCCGAAACGGCTGTCGGACGCTTCTACACCTCGTTGTCGGCCGAGCAGCGCGCGGCGATTTGCTTCCCGTTCAGTGCGCCCGACCGGCAGAAGATCAACGCGAACTGGCATATCACGAAGCCCGTTATCGGCGACGACTTCTACAGCGCCGAACAGCGGGCGACCATCACCGAAATCGTCAAAGGGATCACCTCTGAAGACGGCTACGAACGGCTGGTCAAGCAGATGGAGTACGACGACGGCGGGCTCAACTTCTACAGCGTGGCCGTCTTCGGCGAGCCGGGGAACGGTCAGTCGGAATTCGAATTGACCGGCCGGCACCTCACGCTGCGCGCCGACGGGAATACGGTCGACCAGGCCGCGTTCGGCGGGCCAATCGTCTATGGCCACGGCGAAGAAGACCCCGCTGAGAACCTGTACCACTACCAGACAAAGGCGACGGACGAGGTGTTCCGCGCGCTGTCGGCCGCGCAGGCCCAGCAGGCGCTGATCGAGAAGGCGCCGCAGGAGTCGGCTGTCGCCATTCAGGGTGCGACGGGCACGTTCCCCGGGATCGCCGTTTCCGAACTGACCAGCGATCAGCGGGAACTGGTCTCGAACACCCTCAAGACCCTGCTCGCACCGTATCGCCAGGAAGATATCGACGAGGTCATGGCGATCCTCAAGGCGTCCGGCGGCGTCGAATCGCTGCACATGGCGTTCTACAAGCAGGAAGACCTCAAGCAGGACAACGTGTGGGACATCTGGCGGATCGAAGGACCGTCGTTTGTCTGGCACTTCCGCGGCGCGCCGCACGTGCACGCCTACATCAACATCGGCGGCGCAACCCGACCCGCCTGACGGTCGACTGTTCCTTCTGCGACGGGGGACGTGCCACTGCTTGACCGGCCGAGGACAGCGTCCATTGGTTGTTCGGCACTGCTTCGGCCGGGCAAGCAGTGCCAACTGATGTTGGTCACTGTTTCTGCCCGGACGAAGCAGTGGCACGACTGTCGGTTTTCTTCGCCAGACTTTGCGGGCGCAAGCACGGCACGCCGGCCGCCATCCTCCGAGTTGGCGGCGGGCATGCCGGATTGATAAGTTGGCGGCATGCCTCCTCGCCAACCCCGCCGCGCCGCCGTGCAGACACTTGAAAGCTGGCAAGCCGCCGGCGTTTCGCATATCCGTCCCAAGCGCGGCACGGAGAAATCAGCGCCTCCCGCAGCCGAGTCGACGCCCGTCGCCGCACCCCCTCTGCCGGTTGTCGCTCCCGCCCCCCCTGCCGACCGGCAGGCCGCTCTCTGTCAACTTGCCGAAGTTGTCAGCCGCTGCACCCGTTGCACCGAACTCGCACGCACCCGCAAGCAGACGGTCTTCGGCGTCGGGAATCCGCACGCGAAGGTGATGTTCATCGGCGAAGCTCCGGGGGCCGATGAGGACAAGCAGGGGGAGCCGTTCGTCGGACGCGCCGGCCAGTTGCTCAATCGCATCATCGTCGCCTGCGGCTGGCAGCGGGAGGAAATCTACATCTGCAACATCCTCCGTTGCCGCCCGCCGGAGAACCGCACGCCCCTGCCCGACGAGGCCGCCAACTGCCGTGAGTACCTCGACGGGCAGATAAACATCATCCAGCCCGAATACATCGTCTGCTGGGGATCATGCGCCGCGCAGAACCTGCTGGGCACGACCGAGTCGATCGGGAAGATGCGGCAACGCTGGTTCACCTATGCCAACGCGCGCGTCCTCTGCACCTATCACCCCAGTTACCTGCTGCGAAATCCGGATGCCAAGAAGCCGGTCTGGGACGACATGCTGCTCTTGTTGAAGGAGATGGGCCTTAAGCCGCCGAAGTTGGCGACGTGACAGACTGGTGCTCTTTCATACCCTGATTTTGGGGGTGCCGCTGGCTCTGCCAGTGCGATCAAGTTTCAGCGTCCAGCGCGGAATGCACTGGCGAAGCCAGTGGCGCCCAACCCAACTTCCAGGCCCTGACGGTCGCGGCCAGTAAGTGTCGGCGCCACGTTCATCGGGCGAAGCCGGGCGCCTCAATCGGCCGATATTACCGGTATGTCGGCGGTGCAATTGCGTCATACCCTGATCTCCCTGGCCTGCGTCCTGCTGGGCGTCGGCGTGCTGATGGTCTATTCCGCCAGCATCACTGCGCGTCCCAGCGCGGCGGACGAAATCTACCTGGCCCGCCACGCGACATTCCTGGGCTTTGCCGTCGCCTGCGGCATTGTGGCCGGACTGCTCCCGGCGACCTTCTGGCGGCGCGCCGCTCCCTGGCTGTTCGCGGCCACTGCGCTGCTCCTGGTCCTCGTGCTCGTCCCGGGGGTGGGGCATCGGGTCAACGGAGCACAGCGATGGTTCCGCTTCGGCTCGGTCTCGCTGCAGCCGTCGGAGTACGCCAAGCTGACGATTCCGCTGTTCGTGTGCTGGAGCCTCGACAGGATTCGCCGCAGGGCGGCAAAGCAGTCCCTATCAGCGATGCAGCGCGGGATTTGGGAACTGCGCGCCGTGGTTCCCGTGGCGGCCGTCATCGGGTTGGTGCTGGTTGAGCCCGATCTCGGCACCGCCGCGTTTCTGTCGGGAGTGGCGACCGTCACGCTGTTTCTGATGCGCTGGCCGGCATGGTGCTTCCTGATCTCAGGCCTGGCGACGGCGCCGGCCGTTGTCGGAGCGGCCCTGTTCCGGCCCTATCAGCTGCAGCGAATTGCCGGTTTCGTGGCCGGCTGGCGGGACGTGAACGCGGCTTCCTATCAGGTGCAGCAGTCGCTCACGACCCTTGGCGCCGGCGGCTGGAACGGCGTGGGACTGGGACACGGCTGGCAGAAGCTGAGCTTCCTCCCCGAGGCCAACACCGACTTCGTCTTCGCCGTCGTCGGCGAGGAACTGGGCCTCATCGGCACGCTCGGGCTGCTGGGACTGTGGATTGCGATGTATGCCTGTGGCATGCGGCTGTTCGCCACGGTTCGCACCGGCGAATTGGAATCCGTCGCCGGCCGCGCGATCCTGATCCAGCTCGTCACCCAGGCTGCCGTCAACATGGCGGTCGTCACCGCGCTGGCGCCCCCGAAAGGCATCGCGCATCCGCTGATCAGTTATGGGGGCAGCAGCCTGCTCGCGAGCGTCATCGCGCTGGGAATGATCGTCAGCCTGTCGCGACCGGCATCCGAGACGCCGGCTTCGTAAAGCTGAACCTGCCGTGGTAAACCGGGCAGTTGCGGCAGAATCTGCCTTGAACGCCGGTTTTGCTGATTTCCTGAACTCTGCCGATCGATAACAGGATCAGCAGCCGCGCGCCCTGCGCGGCCGTCGGGTCTCTCGTTCGACGGATT
>JAEUIG010000614.1 GCA_016795125.1 Planctomycetaceae bacterium
CTCTGGGCCCCTCACCCCGACCCTCTCCCCCGAGTGGCGTTTGCACTGCGAACAACGCTTCTCTCCGGGGGAGAGGGAGAGATGCATCGCGCGCCGTTTTCCACGGGTTACGCACCGTCCGCCTGTCGGCGAACGGTGCTCCACCCGTGGCTAAAACCCTGCGCCCCTCCGGGGCGATTCTGGCCTGTGACCGTGCTGCGGTGCGACAGCCGGTTGAACCACAGCACTCATTGTGCCGAACAGAATTGGCCCTCTCCCCCGATTCGCGCTGCGCCCGAGATCGTCGCATCTCGCGGGGGAGAGGGGGACGACGTCCGCCTGCGGCGGACACCGGCTCACACGCTCCACAGTACCGGGTCGGATTCCCGGGCGCTGGCCTGGGCGGAGAGGCCGGGGTGCGCCGTCACGAGCATTCGCGCGAGCTGTTCGACGCCGGGGCGTTCGGTCGCGTAGTGTCCGGCGAGGACAAGGACGAGCCCGGCGTCGCGGGCTTCGAGGCAGGCGTGGAAACGGGCTTCGCCGGTGACCAGCGCCTGACAGCCGGCGCGGACGGCGTCGGAGATGAACTCGGCGGCCGACCCGCAGGCGACCGCCACCCTGGAAATTGTCGCCGCCGACTCGGTCGCGTACTGCAGCCGGTCGATCTTGAGCGTGGATTTAATGTGTTGCAGAAAGTCTGCGAGTGGCAGGGGCCGCGGGAGCGTGCCCACACGACCGCCGCCGGCGGTCACCAGGTTTGGCAGGGTCGCCGGCCGTAGCGGCGTGACGCCCATTAGTCCGAACGCGGCGGCGAGCTGGGCGTTGATGCCGTCGGTGCTGCTGTCGTAGGCGGTGTGGGGGCTGTAGACGGCGATTCCGGCGGCCAGGAGTTTCAGGAGCGTGCGGCCTTCCGCAGTCGCGGTTGTCAGCGACTTCACGGCGCGAAACAGCACCGGGTGATGCGACACGATGAGCTGCGCGCCGCAATCCACCGCTTCATCGGCGACGTCGGACGACAGCGTGAGGCAGGTCAGCACACGTTCGACGGGTTGCGACGCGTCTCCCAGCAGCAGGCCGACGTTGTCCCACGGCTCCGCAAGTTCCGGCGGAGCGAGCGAACGCAGCGTGTCGACGATCGTGGAGGCGGTTAGGGACATCGGCGCGACGGAAAACAGGAGGGAACGGAGGAAACGGAGAGAGACTGCGAAGGCCGAATGCCCACAGCACATCCGCCAGAACCGCGAGATGACCTGCTTTCGTCACGCGGAGTGAGTCGTCGCCACTGTCCTTGTCCTTCTTCTTCGTGTCCTTCGTGACCTTCTGTAAACCACTTTCATTTTCGACGGACGACAGAAGAATCTTACAGAAGGTCACGAAGAGCACGAAGGAAACAAGGAGTCACCCGCGCGATTTGCGATCTCATTGAGTCGTGCGCACTGCGACCCCTCCTCCGTTCTCTCTGTTGTCTCCTGTTTTATCTTTCGGCGGATTACGGGCGATCGAGCGACAGGTTGACGTCGACCCAGGTCCGGGCGGCGCTGGAATCGAGGACGGCGTCGGCGACGATCTGGGCGCGGGCGCCGTCGTCGAAGCCGGGCCAGGCCGGACGGCCTTCGACGATGGCGGACGTGAACTCGTAGACGAGGTCGTAGCGGAAGACGGTGCTCGGCACGCCGTCGGCCGGATCGCGCGGGGTCCCGGCGACCGTGAGAAACTCGCGCGGCACCGGGACCGTATCCATCGTGCCGCCGAACTTGCCCATCAGGATCGTGTTCGGCTCGGTAAGGCGGTACACCGCCGAGCCTTCGGAGCCGTTGACTTCGGCCCATTCCCAACCAAAGCCGTGGTTGTGATGCCCCTTGGCGAGGGTGGTGCCTTCCCAGACGCCGACCGCGCCGCACTGAAAACGCCCGATCAGCGCGGACCAGTCGTCGACATCGGAAGGCTCACAGGTCTGGCCGTCCGCGGTTGTCGTGCGGGGGCAGAACGTCGCCACGGCCCCGCACACGCTCTCGACCGGCCCGAGCAGGTCCATCGCAAAATCGAGCCGGTGGATCGTCATGTCGTACAGGTCGCCGGCGCCGGCCAGCTTCTGATACTGCCGCCAGCCCCAGCTCGTCTCGGGCCAGTCGAGGAACCGCTGGCTGCGGAAATGCCGCGGCGTGCCGAGCGCTCCCGTTTTCACCAGGTGGGCGAGGTACCGCATCGAGGGGGCGAACCGGTACGTGAACGCCGTCATGTGCCGCACGCCGGCCGATTCGGCGGCGCGGTACATGGCGATCGCTTCGCCGCAGGTCACGCCGAGCGGCTTTTCGCACATCACGTGCTTGCCGGCTCCTGCGCAGGCAATCGCCGCCTCCGCGTGGTTGAAATTCGGCGTGCAGACGATGACAGCGTCGACGTCGGGATCGGCGACGATGTCTTCGTAGCGGGTGGTGAGGCGATCGATGCCCCACTCGGACCTGCGGCGAGCGAGGAGTTCTTCGTTCGGATCGCAGGCCGCAACGAGTTGTGCGCGGGGATCGATGCGGATGCCCGGCACGTGGTGGTAATCAGCGACGGCACCCGCGCCGATAATCGCGTAGCGAACCATGGACGGAGGTCGGCAGTCAGAGGTCAGAGATCAGAAAAGTCGGCGAGGCAATCGCGACGTTCAGCGGGGAGCCGGAGGCGACCGCGTGCTTACGCGTCCGGCTTCTTCTTCGCGCGGGTGCGCTTGAGAGGACCGGCTTCCGGCGCGGCTTCATCGTCCGCGGCGAGGGCCTGGCGAACGGCCTCCAGCATGACGTCCATGGCGAACGGCTTGCGGAGATAATCGACGACGCCGAGCATCTCGGCGTAGGCCTTGTGCCGGCCCCCCTCGTTGGCCGTGATCATGATGACGCGGGGACGCTTGTCGAGCGTGCGGATGTATTCCAGCACGGGGAAGCCCCCCATCCTCGGCATCATCATGTCGGTGATAACGAGGTCCGGCACGGCGACCTGCAGCAGCCGCTGGCCTTCGACGCCGTTGGGAGCATGCGTGACGTTATATCCGGCCTGCTGCAGGACCGCGGTCAGCGTTGACGCGATCTCGCGATCGTCTTCAATCAGCAGGATGTACTTCTGGTCGGGCATGGGGAGGCCACTGAGGCACTGGGGGCGGGTCCGCAGGGATTCATGATAGGCGAGCCGGATGAGAGACTCAAGAAGTGCGTTTCGTTGCCAGGGAATAGGGAACAGCGAGTAGGGAATAGCAGCGGGTGGCACGCCCAGACCAACGGGATGGGCGTGGCAATCCCATGCTTGAATCACGTTCCTCACAACGCGTTCATCAACCACGCCCTTTTCAGGGCGTGCCACCCGAAGGATTCCGGGCGGACTGGATGAAGCGTGCGACGAGGGCCGGGTCTTTGACGCCGGGCGACGACTCGACGCCGCTGGCAACATCGACGCCCCAGGGACGGACGCAGGCAACCGCTGCGGCCACGTTGTCGGGCGTGAGTCCGCCTGCCAGCAACAGCGGCGGCCAGTCCGTCCGATTCCATCCGTCCGCGATCTCATTCCAGGGCGCGACAGCGCCGCTGCCTCCGTAATGCCCCGCAACCCTCGGCTCGACGAGGCACGCCTTGAGTCGCACGCCGAGTTGACGGCAGCGTTCGACATCGGCTGCGACCAGCGACAGGCCCTCGCTGCCAATCCGAGACACGCGAATCACATCGAAACTGGTGAGTGCGGCGGCAAATTCGGGAGTCTCGTCGCCGTGCAGCTGCACCGTGCGGATACCGGTGGTCCCACAGATGTCGCGGATCTGCTCCAGCGAATGATTCACGAAGACGCCGACAGGCTCGATGCCGGCCGGCAACTGGCGCACGGCGAGCGCAGCGGCCGACGGCGCGATCCGCCGTTTCGAGCCGTGGTAGAAATTGAACCCCAGGGCATCGGGGCGCAGCGCGGCCAGCGTGCCTATGGCGTCCGGGTCGCTGATGCCGCAGATCTTGATCCACATGGACGGAAGGTTGTGCAAGAATCGGTCGCTGGTCGCCGCACTTGCATGCTCTCAGGCATTGCGCCAGCATTCAAGCCGTGCTGATCCCCTTCGCTTGAATTGATCCATTGCCGTTCTGGTTGCCGGACCCGCGGAATGCGTCCATGAAGCGGCTCGTTGTCACCGCCATCGCGATTGTGCTGCTGGGGTCCGGCATCGTCGCGGCCGTGGCCGGCTGCGTCCCCTACGAGCGGATACAGGCGGCAGGGGAACTGGTGCGCCGGGCCTCGGATTTCACGCCGGAGCGGTTCGCACGCTACCGCCATGTCTGCTGGTTCTTTGCTTTCGCGCTGCCGGCGCTCGCGTATTTTGTCTGGTCCGCGAAGCCGCAAGCGTGGCAGGGAGCGCCTGCTGAGAGGGTCAGTCTGGAGAGCAAAGGGGAGACTGGCGGCTGGACGCCGTGGCTGATTGTTGCGTGCGGGTTCATATTGCGGATGCAGCGGGTGTTCGATCCGGTCGCCTACGATGAAGCGTACACGTATCTGAACTTCGCCAGCCGGCCGTGGTACGAGGCGATCGGGGACTACAACTCGACTAATAATCACCTGCTGAACACGCTGTTGATGCACGTTTCGACGCGGGTGTTCGGCCCGCAGGAATGGGCCCTGCGGTGGCACGTGCTGCTGGCGGGGACAGTTCTCGTGTGGGCCGTGTTTGTCTGGGCACGGGACTGGATCAGCCGGCCGGTCGGACTGATGGCGGCCGCCGCCGTGGCGGTGTCGCCCATGCTGATCACCTATTCGGCCGATGCCCGCGGCTACATGCTCGTCGCGCTGGCGGCGATCGTGTTTGACTGGTCGCTGGGGCGGTTGGCGGGTGTCGGTGGTGGAGATCGACCTGAAAGTGTCGGTCCAACTGCCTCGCCTCGCCTCCCCGGCCCTCCCCCCGCATGGCGGGCGGAGGGAGAAGGCCAACGCCGCGCATGGTGGACGGCCTGGGGGGCGCTGGTGTTCGGGCTTTGTTCAATGCCGCTGATGGTGTATCCGGCCGTCGGCTCGGCCGCGTGGTTTGTCGCGACGCCGCTGTTCGTCCGCCGCGACCGCCAGGCATTGCCGACCCGGATCCGCACGCTCGCGTCGCTGGGACTGCTGGCAATCCCGGCCGTGGCGGCGTTCCATGCGCCGGCCTACATCTTTCGAGGAATGATGTTTCTGCGCGATCCGGTGGTGCAGTCAGCCGATGCGGCGGGGTTCGCATCGGCTTTGGCGACCGCGTGGACGCAGGCCAGCGACTGGTGGACCGAGGGCGTTATTCCGGGGAGGCTGTGGGGAGTTTTCGCGCTCATCGGCCTGGCCACCATGCCGTCGGCTGCGACACGGTTGCGATGGCTGCTGCCGTTTGCGGTGGCGCTGCTGCTCAACATCGTCCAGCACGTGGCCCCGCCGCCGCGAATTTACCTGCATCTCGCGCCGTGGTTTTTTCTGGCGGCGGCCGTGGGAGTTCAATCGCTGCTGCGGCTGAAGTGGTCGACCGAACGATCCGGAAGAATCGTCGCGGCGGCGCTGCTGGCCGCCGGCGGCCTCTACGCCATGAATCGACTGGTCCTCTTCAATTTTCCGGAGAGAAAGGACTATGTCCACATACCGGAAGTCGTTCGCGAGCTGGAACGCAATCTCCAACTTCATCCGGATGAGCGGAGCGTGCTGCTCGCGCCGTTGCCGTGCGATCTGCCGTCGATTTTTTACCTGCGTCGGGCGGGCATCGAGCTGCCGGTCAACATTCACCCGCAGGCTTTGGACCGGGTGTACGTGATCGTTCCGACCGGGGAGAGCGTCGAGGACGTGCTGGCGTCGCCGCTGTTGAACATGGCTGACGTGCCCTTCGAAGGCTGGCTCAACGTGGGTACGTCTCCTTCCAGCGCGCATGGGCGGACACCCCTGTACTTGTACATGGGCATCTGCGCAGGAACCCCCGAAAGCGAGTGAAGGACAATTCGCTGTCGGAGATGAGCGCACTTCGTCGGCGGTTGTCGCCACCATGCACGAGTCGCCCTGTGTTGCAGATTCGCCACATCCGTAAGAACTCGAAAATCCTGACAGAATTTGACCGCACGCTGGCGGAACAGGGCCTATCTTTTTTTACCTTGCCGGTGGCCTTGACCACCGCAACACCCCCGCCTGCCGGGTTCCGTTCAATCGCGAACGGGCGATCCGAAGGGCACTATGACCCACCTGAGGTTCCCGCCATGTTTCACCAGAATGCTGCTGTTGCGAGTTGCTCTCCCCGCATTTCGCTGAGCGCTGTCGTGGCCGCCTGGCTCCTCAACGCCGCGATGTTCCTCAATATCTTTGTGCTCCATGCCTGACGGGGCCCCCTGGCCCCGACACGCCTGACGGGACCGCGATGGTCCCGATGACCTGTGGCTGTGCGGTGGGGCGGACGGTGTTTGGTCGGCCGGACTCGTGTCCGGCGCCGACCGGTGACGCTGCTCCCAAGTTCCACATCCGGCTCATGCCGGCCACGCGCCCCGACCAGTTCGACGGCTGGTCGGGGCGTCTTTTTTTTCGATTTTGGATTCAGACAGAACGGTTCGGGGATCGACGGGCATCCTCCTTCAGTCGGCGTCCTGCTCTGCTTCGGCCCACACGTCGGCGTTGCCGTCTTCGTCGATCGTCACGTGCAGCACGTGCGGATGGCAGCAGACCGGGCAGTCTTCGACGTATTCCTGCTCTGCACCGGCCGTGAGATC
>JAEUIG010000643.1 GCA_016795125.1 Planctomycetaceae bacterium
CATTTCCGGTGGAGGCCGCAATGGTCGCGGCCGCCATCATCATGACTCCGTTCGCTGCCGGCATGGCGCTGCTGGCGATCATTTTCAGTCTGTGGGGCCTGCTCACGGCGCGGTTCATGATGCCCAACATGGTGGTCGAGCTGCCGAGCAAGTTCAAAGTGGGCCCGGCGTCGGACTTCCCGATCGGCACGGTGTCCGAGAAATACAAGGCCAGCCGCGGTGTGTGGCTGGTGCACTCCACGGCCTACAACGGCGAAAACATCGTGTATGCCCTGGCGTCGGTCTGCACGCACCTCGGCTGCACCCCCAACTGGCTCGAAGGGGAGCAGAAGTTCAAGTGCCCCTGCCACGGCTCGGGCTTTTACATCAGCGGCATCAACTTTGAAGGTCCGGCTCCGCGTCCGCTGGAACGCGTCGGCCTCCGGGTCGCCGAAGACGGCATGCTTGAAGTCGACAAGAGCGTCAAGTTCCAGGAAGAACTGGGGCAGTGGGCCGACGGCAAGTCATTCGTGGCGCTTGGATAAAGTGGATTCAGGATTCAGGGACGAGCAGATGTGAATCCTCACCGCCGAATGAATGCTGCAGATTTGCGTGAAGTTCCCCGTTGAGTGTTGTGATTGGCAATCAGTTTGACCGCCGGATTCGGTTCCTTGAACCCTGAATCCCGAATCCTGAATCCTCACCATGTCCGTCGGCGAATACATTCGTAACTCGCAGATCTGGAAGAGCGTCTTCCGCCACCCGGCGCCGTACGATCGGCGTAACCGCGCGGTGGTGATGCTGACGAACTTCTTCCTGCACCTGCACCCGGTTTCGACCAAGCAGGGCGGAATCGCGCTCTCCTACACCTGGTGCATGGGGGGCGTGACCTTCTTCCTGTTCCTCGTGGAGACGCTCACGGGCGTCCTCCTGATGTTCTACTACCGCCCCACTCTCGAGTGGGCGTTCACCGATATCCGCGCCCTGCGCGACGTAACCACGCTCGGCATCATGCGGGAGATTCATCGCTGGGGCGCCCATGCGATGGTCATCACCGTGTGGTTGCACATGTATCGCGTATTTCTCACCGGCAGTTACAAGCCGCCGCGGGAATTCAACTGGGTCATCGGCGTCCTGTTGCTGGTGCTCACGCTGCTGCTGTCGTTCACCGGCTACCTGCTGCCGTGGGATCAGCTGGCGATCTGGGCCATCACCGTCGGTTCCAACATGGCCCGTGCCACGCCGTTCCTCGGGCACGAAGGTCCCGGCTTCCAGCTCTTGAACGTCGGCGGCTTCGACCTGATCACCAAGGCCAGCGACGCGCGGTTCCTTTTGCTCGGCGCCCGTGAAGTCGGCGAAGAGACCCTGAACCGGTTTTACATCCTGCACTGCGTGGCGATCCCTTTAGTGGTGGCCACGCTGATCGCCATCCACTTCTGGCGGGTCCGCAAAGACGGCGGCATCAGTCAACCCTTGTAAAGAGTTGTCGGTGGTCGGTTTTCGGTTGTCGGTGACCGCGAATCGATTCTCCGGCGCAGTCCAACCGACAACTGACGACCGACAACTGATAACTTCTCATGGACCCGCATCCTGACCTGACGCCGTCCGTCATCCGCGGACTGGGTTGGCTGTACCTGGTGATGTTCTTCCTGAACATCGGCTGGACGGTGCGCAGCTACAAGCGGGACGGCTACTTCGAATCCCTGCTCGGCTTCAAGCATCTGCCCAAGGCGATGATCTGGGCCGTGTACTCGGGGCTGCTGGGCCTGCTCGCGGCCACGCATCTGACGGTCGACAGCTCTGCGACTGCATCGCAATTCCCGTTTCGGATGCCGGAGTGGCTGAAGGCCCCGGTCGACAGCGTCATCGCGAACCCGATTAACTACTTCGCGGTCTCGATCCTCCTGTTTCTGCTGATCATCTGGTTGCGGAACTGGCTGGTGCGGCCGACGGTCGGCTGGGTGCTGCTCAACCTGTCGCTGCTGTTCCTCGGCCTGAGCATGACGGACTACGACTTCCGTCAGATCGTCGGCAAGCCGGACAACGTGCCCATCGTCGGCATGCTGTACCTCGTCGGCTACTTCACCTGGCTGTACTTCCAGCGGTCGGTCGAAAACGACCGGCGGATCGCGGCCGGACTGCCGAAGCTGGAAGACGAGCAGTCGGAGCAGGTGCTGGTGTGGCCCGACCTGGTCTACACCGAGATGATCTGCATGATCCTCATCACGGCCCTGCTGATTTTCTGGGGCGTCGGCCTGCCGGCGCCGCTGGAAGAACCGGCCAGCGCCGTGAAGACGCCGAACCCGTCCAAGGCGCCGTGGTACTTCCTCGGCCTCCAGGAAATGCTCGTCTACTACGACCCGTGGATGGCGGGCGTTGTGCTGCCGTCGATCATCCTCGGGGGGCTGATGGCGATCCCCTATATCGACTTCAACAAACGCGGCAACGGCTATTACACGTTCAACGAGCGGAAGTTCGCGGTCAGCACCTTCCTGTTCGGCTTCCTGCCGCTGTGGGTCGCCATGATCGTGCTGGGAACCTTTATCCGCGGACCCAACTGGAACATGTTTGGCCCGTTCGAATACTGGGACGTTCACAAGCTGGAAGTGCTGAACAACATCAACCTGTCGGACTGGCTGTGGGTCGACAAGCTGCACCAGCCGCTGCCGCGCCCGGCCGCCGGCGCATCGGCGCTCGATATCATCTGGACCATCGGCAAGCGCGAGTGCCTCGGGCTGGCCATTGTCCTGGGCTACCTCCTGCTGCTGCCGCCCCTTGGCGCCATCATGTTCCGCAACTTCTTCATCAAGCTCGGGTTCATGCGCTTCATGGTGCTCGCCAACCTGATGCTCTTCATGTGGTCGTTGCCCCTCAAGATGGCCGCGCGCTGGGCCTTCAACCTGAAGTACATCGTCGCGATCCCGGAGTGGTTTTTTAATATCTAGTGGGTAGTGGGCAGTAGGTAGTGGGTAGGACAAGGATCCTGCTGCTGCCAACTACCCACTACCAACTACCCACTATTCAATCATGCCTGCCACTGAACAGTATTGGCGTCCGCTCAGCACCATGCACAAGGTGTTCGCCGGCAGCGCGCTGCTGCTGCTGGTCGCGACCCTCGTCATGATGGCGTTTGACCAGAACCGCGAGTGGCGGCGGTACCAGCTCGAATCGGAAGAGATCAAGACCGAGCAGCTGGAAGCGGAACGTGCTTCCATCACGACGTCGGGCTACGAAGCCGAGCTGCAGCGGCTGAACGAGGGCATCCAGCAGTCCCAGGCGTCGCTGGAAGGCAAGAAAGACGAGCTCGAGCGGCTCGAATCCGAAGTTCAGGCCCTCAACGGCGACGTTGAGCTTCGCGAGCGGCAGGTCAAATTCAAGAACGCGGAAGTCGGCAAGCTGCGCGCCGACCGCGACATCCAGGTCCGCGACAACGTCGCCGCCGCAGAGCAGGCTGCTACGCAGCAGACCTACGAAACTCTGCTGTCCGAAGCCGGCGCGATGACCGTCGAACTCGACGCCGTGAAGTCGCGCCGCGAAACCGTCAAGGCCGAACTCGCCGTGCTGAAGGAAGCCGAGACCAGCGCCCGCGCAGCGCTGACGAAGTACCAGGAGGATGTCCAGCGGATCAGCGACCAGATCGAGCAGCTCAAGCCGTCGGCGTGGTTGTCGGCCGTCAAGCGGAACATCAAACGCTGGCCGATCATCAACGGGTTCAACCCGGAGATCCGCATCATCCAGGACTGGCTGCCGGACCTGAAGCAGCAGCTTGGGATGGCGAAGGTCGCACGGTTTGACCGTTGCCGATCCTGCCATACGCAAATCGATCAGTTCGCCGCCGGCAACCTGCCGAAATTTCCGCCGGCCGACGGCAAGGGAAGCGGGTTCCCCAACCCGTTCTGTTCGCACCCGCAGGCGAATGTGTACGTTTCCGACACCAGCCCGCACCCGCTGAACAAGTTCGGCTGCACGTCCTGCCACGAAGGGGACGGCTCCGGCACCAGTTTCCGGGCGGCGGAGCACACTCCCGCCGATCCAATCGAAGCCCTGAAGTGGAAAGAAGAGCACCACTGGCATTCGAATCACTTCTGGGAATACCCGCAGCACTCCAGTGCGTTTATCGAATCCGGCTGCCTGAAGTGCCATCCCAGCGTGACGGAACTCGGAGTGAACCCCGAGTTCGGCGCGACGGCTCCGAAGCTGTACGACGGCTACACGCTGATCCAGGAACTCGGCTGCTTCGGCTGCCACGAGATCAACGGCTATGACGGCACACGCGTCATTGGACCGGACCTGCGGCTCGAGCCGCAGACCGCCGAAGAGGCCGAACGCATCGCCGCCGACCCCAACCAGGTCGCCGGCACGATGCGCAAAGTCGGCCCGTCGCTGCGGCACGTCGGCTACAAGACGACGCCGGAGTTCATCTCCTACTGGACGGAGAATCCGCAGCGGTTCCGGCCGGAAACACGGATGCCGCGGTTCTTCGACCTGTCGAACCAGACAGACCACCTGGCGCATCTGCTGCAGCCGGTGGAACTGGCGGGCATCTCCGCCTTCCTGATGGACCGCACGCAGGAACTCAAGCTCGACACGCCGGTCGAGGGCTATGCGCCGGATGCCGAACGCGGCAAGGTGCAGTTCTCCCGCCGCGGCTGCCTGGCCTGCCACAGCCACAACGATCCCGAGTTCGCCGGCATCCATCAGGACTTCGGCCCGAACCTGACCAACGTCCGCGACAAGCTGCGCCCGGGAGCGGAAGGCTTCAACTGGCTGTACACCTGGATCCGCAATCCGGAACGGCATCACGCCCGGACCCGCATGCCGTACCTGTTCCTCACGCCCGAAGGGGAAGGGGACGCCTATGTCGATCCCGCGGCCGACATCGCCGCGTACCTGCTCGAAGGCGAGACCACCGCCATTCCTGCGACCGAAATGCCCGGCGCCTACTCCGGCATCGCCGGCGCCGAAAAGTCGGGGGATGATGCGGGCGTTGTCATCGGTGAAGTGCTCCCCGGCAGTCCGGCGACTCGCGCCGTGCTCGCCGACGAAGCAGCCCCGGCGCCGCTCGATCCACTGCTGATCGAAGGGGACGTTCTGCTCTCCTGGAACGGCGAGTCGCTCACCAGCGCCGCGCAGCTGGCCGACCTCGAACGGTCAACGCCGCCGGGCACGAGGGTGACCCTGGTCCGCGCTCGCGGCAACGTCGAAGTGGACGTCGCGGTCGTCATCAGCACGCCGCTGGAAGACCTCGCGCGCCTGTTCCTCAGCAAGCAGATGACGGCCGATGAGGCCAACGCCACGCTGGCCGGCGGCGCACTGGTGAAGCGACAGGGGACCGCCGCCGAAGACGGCACGATCGCCTTCAGCTTCGTGCCGGTGCCGACCTCCCAGATCAAGGGAGACGAAATCGAACTCGCGCGGCAGGCGAATGATCCTGAACAGATCAGTCCGGAAGAGCGCCAGCGCCGGCTGCTGCTGTACGTCGGTCGCCGCACTGTCTCGCGCTACGGCTGCTACGGCTGCCACGACATCGCCGGCTTCGAAGAGGCGCGGCCCATCGGAACCGCCCTGCAGGACTGGGGCCGCAAGGACACCTCCAAGCTCGCGCCCGAGCACATCGAGGAATACCTGCACCACCACGGCGAGCCGGACGGTTCCAGCACGTATGAGGCGGTCGCCGAGATCGTCAATCCGGCAAACGCCGACAAGCTCACGCACGAGCAGCGGATGAAGGCGTACTTCTTCGAGAGCCTTGCACATCACGGTCGCGCGGGCTTCCTCTGGCAGAAGCTGCGTGAGCCGCGGAGCTACGACTACGAGAAGACCGAGACCAAGGGCTGGGATGAGCGGCTGCGGATGCCGAAGTTCCCGGTCAACGACCAGCAGATCGAATCAATCGCGACGTTCATCCTGGGTCTGGTGGCTGATCCGCCGACGTCGCAATACGTGTATCGGCCCGAAGGTGCGGCGCTTGCCCGCATCGAAGGCGAGAAACTGCTCGGCAAGTTCAACTGCACGGCTTGCCACATGGTGGAGATGCCGGGCATCCGTTACGAAACCGATCTTCACGAAGTCATCGGCATGACGCGGTCGGAGCTGACCGACTGGTTCGCCTCCCACGCCGAAGCCATCGCAGCCGGCGAACTGACTCAGGAGACCATCCGCGACGGCGGCGCCGAGCCGGCCGACTTCGCCGAGCCGCTGACGACGTTCGTCAAGAACGCCGAGCAGTTGCTGGCAGGCCGCCTGCCGGGCGTCGAGGACGTGACCACGGGATTCGTCCCGCATCTGGCGCAGCTGGCCCTGGCCGGCGGCGCGACGACCGACAAGCGCGCTGCGGCGATCAATGCCTTCTTCAGTGCGTATCCGGAACTGATGCTCGCCGACCCGATCGATCCGGCGGACCTGCCGGAAACGGTCCCGATGGCGATCAAGCTGAAGCCTCCGGTGCGCCGCGGTGCGCCGATCACCAGCAGTTCCGGCCGCGGGTCGATCGAGATTCACGGTCTCGTATTCGCTGCTCCCGATCCCGAGGAGACCGATCCGGAATTCCGTGAGTATGCGTTCGAGCTGTGGGAGAACGCCGAGATCGGCGGTCGCTACAAGCTGGCCGGCGTCAACTCGCGTTACATCGTGCCGGAATCCGCCGTGCAGGAGCATGTCGCTGGACGTGGCGGCGATTTCACGGAGTGGCTGGCGCCGCGGCTCCGCGAAGAACTCACCGGCGGAGACACCGACAAGGCCCGGCAGGCCGGCGTGCCCCCGCTCTACAAGGAAGGCGTCAAGGTGCAGACGCCGTGGCTGTACCGGTTCCTCAAGAATCCGGATCAGCTGCGGTTTACGACGGTCCTCCGCATGCCGCGGTTCAACATGAGCGATGCGGAAGCACAGACCCTCGCCAACTACTTCTCAGCGGTCGACGGCGTACCGTTCCCCTATCAGCGGATTCCGGAACAGGAACCCGCTTACCTGGCGGAACGCGACGCGGACTTCCATGCGGACTTCGGCGATGAATCGACGTCGTACCTGCAGGAGAGCTGGACCACGCTGAACACCCCGCTGTGCATCAAGTGCCATGCGGTTGCGGGTCGGCCGTACCAGGGAACCGATCCGACGAAGGACATTCGCGGTCCGAACCTGGATCGCGTGCAGCAGCGGTTGCGGCCGGAGTACCTGAGCCTGTGGGTCCGCAAGCCGAAGGCGTTCCTGGCGTACACGTCGATGCCGACGAACTTCCCGCGGAATCAGGAGCAGTTCCCGGACCTGTTCCACGCGAATGCGCAGTGGCAGTCGCAGGCCATCGTCGACGCGCTGCTGAATTACTACAACCTGCTGGAACAGTACGGCGTGACGTCCTACGTCCCGCCGGAAGGACAGGCGCCGGCTGAACAACCGACGGAAGCGGCGGCCAGCACAGAA
>JAEUIG010000682.1 GCA_016795125.1 Planctomycetaceae bacterium
CGGATTGTAGGCGTGCGCAAATCGAAGTCCTAATGAAGAGGGCTCAGCGCGAGCGGCGGGAGGGCGACTTGAGTGAGGTGCCTCGCCGGTGCTCTCAACCCTCGGAAATCGGCGGCGATCGCGGTCGATTCTGATGGCAGCCGCGCAGACCAGTTGCTACAAGGAGTGTCCTGTTACGGTCGGATTGTGCGGCACTTTCTGAAGTCCCGGAGAATTGGCGAAACCATGCTGGCTGCGACGGAGCTGTTTGGACAGGTTTTCGACTGGCACGACCTGGCAATTGTCGGGTTGCTGGTCGTCCTCGAAGGGGTGCTGTCGATCGACAACGCCCTCGTGCTCGGCCTGCTGGCCAAGCGGCTTCCCAAGTCGGAACAACCCCGCGCCCTGACCTACGGACTCGTCGGTGCTTTCGTGTTCCGTTTACTGGCGATCGCCACGGCCGGGCTGCTGCTGAAATGGCGGGTCGTCAAGCTGATCGGCGGCGGCTACCTCGTGTACATCGCCGTCAAGCACCTGTTCTTCTCCCGGCACGACGATGAACACGAGAAACTCGTGGTGTCACCGGAAGGAGAGCCGGTGCTGATCGATGACCGCACCGGCCAACCGCTGACTCCGGCCCAGGAAGAAGAAGAGATCGCGGAGCGCGTTCCGGTCGACGCGCCCGCATATACGCGCCCGCCCGGCGCCGCAAAGTTCTGGCCCACGGTGCTGGTCATCGAGCTGACCGACATCGCGTTCGCCGTCGATTCGATTCTGGCGGCGATTGCCCTCGTCGGTGCTCCGCCGGCCAATCATCCCAAGGGCCAATTCCACCCGAAGCTGTGGGTCGTGCTCGTCGGCGGCATGCTGGGCGTGATCCTGATGCGATTCGCCGCGGTGGTGTTCATCAAGCTGCTGGAGAAGTTCCCGCGATTCGAGCAGGCGGCCTACCTGCTGGTGATCGTGATCGGCGGCAAACTGCTCGGAGACTATTTCTTCAACAATCCGCCGACCCCGCAACCGGAAGGCTGGCATCCGCCACTCGATTTCCACAGCGTGTCCAGCCCGGCGTTCTGGGTCTTCTGGGGGCTGATGGTGGTGGCGTTCGCCGTGGGATTCCTGCCGAAGGGCAAAACGACGTCGGCTGCGTGAGGCCACGCGCCGCAGCTCGTTTGGATTGAGAGCGCTTTTGACTCAGCGGCTCGGCGGGAGCCTCGCCCTCCCCAGGCAATGCGTGCGTTCTCTGAATCCTCGCTTCAGTCCGGCACGCGGACGTTGTTGAGAATCTGCTTGATGATCGTCTTGGCCCGATCGCGCTGGCCTTCGCGGATCATGCCGCGGCATTCGACACGGTGCGCGAGCGCGGGGACGGCCAGCTTCTTGACGTCATCCGGAACCACAAACGCACGTCCCTCCGTCAGCGCCAATGCCTGCACGGCGCGGTAGTACGTGATCGCGCCGCGCGTGCTCACCCCCAGCGACAGTTCCTCGTGTTTGCGCGTCGCCGCCACGACCTCGAGAATATACTCGTTGATGGCGTCGTCGACGCGGACCTGCCGCGACTGGCGCTGCAATCCGGCGACTTCGTCCCCGGTGAGCACCGGCTTGAGCCGGGAGACAGGTTCTCCGTCGCGGTGGCTGTTGAGCACGTCCCGCTCGGCCTTGCGATCCGGATAGCCGACTTCGATGTTGAGCATGAAGCGGTCGAGCTGGTTCTCCGGCAACGGATACGTGCCTTCGAACTCGAACGGGTTCTGGGTCGCCAGCACGAAGAACGGCTTCTGCAGCTCGTATGTGTGGCCGTCGACCGTCACCTGGTGCTCCATCATGGCTTCCAGGAGCGCGCTCTGCGTGCGGGGCGTGGTGCGGTTGATCTCGTCAACCAGGAACACATTGGTAAAGATCGGGCCGCGGCGGAACTCGAACTCGCCGCGGTTGGGCAGGAACACGCTGGTCCCCAGGATGTCGCTGGGAAGCATGTCGGGCGTGCACTGCAGCCGGGTGAACTGGCAGTTGATGCTGCCGGCAATGGCCTTGGCGAGGGACGTTTTGCCGACGCCCGGGGCATCCTCGATGAGCAGGTGCCCTTCGGCCAGCAGAGTCACCAGGGCCAGGCGGATGACTTCCGGCTTTCCCAGGAGCGCTTGTGAGATATTCGCCGTGAGGCGATCAATGAGGCTCGCAGTGTCGACACTCACAAGGAACTCCGCAGACGGGAAGGAATCGACGGGATGAAACGACCGGACATGCAAAGACGGCATTATGACGGGCACGGTACCCTTTTGCAGCCGCCACGGACGGGATTCCGAGTGAACGGTGCGGGAACGGATATCGGCAACTCTGGTGAAAGCCGATCCTGGGTGGCACGCCCAGAACAACGTGATGGGCGTGGCGAACGTCACTCAAGCTCGCCACGCCCTTATCAGGGCGTGCCACCCAAGAGTGCTCAGAAGTTGAGCGCACGCAGCATGCCGGCCGCTTTATGCAGCGTTTCCTCGTACTCGGCCGCCGGATCGGACTGCGCCACGATCCCGCCGCCCACCCCGCACGACAGCCACCCGCGTCGCTCCACCAGCGTGCGGATGAGGATGCTGCTGTCGGCCCGGCCGTCCAGGCCGCAATAGAACACGCTGCCGCAGTACGGGCCGCGGGCGACCCGCTCGATTTCGGTGATGATTTCCATCGCCCGCACCTTGGGGGCGCCCGTGATCGAACCGCCGGGGAATGTCGCCGCCAGCACATCGAAGAAGTCACGCCCCGGCTCCAGCCGGCCGCAAACCTGCGACACCAGGTGCTGCACCGTCTCGTACGTCTCGACTCCGCACAATTGCGGCACGCGAATCGTCCCCGGCCGGCAGACGCGCGACAGGTCGTTCCGCAGCAGGTCGACGATCATCACGTTCTCGGCCTGGTCCTTGGCGCTTTCGCGCAGTTCGTCGCGCGAGAACAGGTCCGCCTCGGGATTCGCGCGCCGCCGCCGCGTCCC
>JAEUIG010000688.1 GCA_016795125.1 Planctomycetaceae bacterium
CGGACTGGAGCTCGTCAAGCGGGGAGTCGGCGCAGGCGGCATGAACGCACCCGCCGCCTTCCGCAAAGAAGGTGAGGACAAGCCGGCGCTCGAGGAGCATCTCGTCATCGAGTTTCGCGACGGAGTGCGCCTGTTCGTCCCGGTGTCGCTGATTCACCTCGTGCAGAAGTACGTCGGCCCCGCCAAGGGGACGCCGGACCTGTCCAAGGTTGGGGGCACGCTATGGAGCAAGCAGAAGCAGCGCGTGACCGAGGCGGTCACCGACATGGCGGCCGACATGCTGCGTCTGCAGGCGGTGCGGCATGCGCGCCCGGGCGTGCCGTGCGACCCGGACTCGCACCTGCAGCAGGAGTTCGAGGCGTCGTTCCCGTACGTGGAAACCGAGGACCAGTTGCGGGCGATCCAGGAATCGAAAGCCGATCTGGAACGCGCCGAGCCGATGGATCGCCTGATCTGCGGGGACGTCGGCTTCGGCAAGACCGAGGTCGCGCTGCGGGCGGCATTCAAGGTGGTCGATGCGGGTCGCCAGGTGGCGGTGCTCGTGCCGACGACGGTGCTGGCCGATCAGCACTTCCGGACGTTCTGCGACCGGATGGCGGAGTACCCGATCACGATCGACATGCTGTCGCGGTTCCGCACGAAGGGAGAGCAGCGTGAAATTCTCGGACGGCTGGAGACGGGCGGGGTCGACATCCTGATCGGCACGCATCGACTGGTGTCGCCGGACATCAAGTTCCAGGACCTGGGGCTGTTGATTATTGATGAAGAGCAGCGGTTCGGCGTTGCTGCGAAGGAAGCGCTCAAGCATCTGAGATTGTCCGTCGACGTGCTCACGCTCAGCGCGACGCCGATTCCGCGCACGCTGCACATGTCGCTGCTGGGAATTCGGGACATCTCCAATCTCACCACGCCGCCGCCGGACCGGCAGCCGATCGAGACGCGGATCGGCCGCTGGGATGAGGAACTGATCCGGCATGCCGTGGTGCGCGAGCTGAATCGCGGCGGGCAGGTGTATTTCGTACACAACCGCGTGCACAACATCCGGACGATCGTGGACCGGTTGCAGAAGATTGTTCCGGAGGCGCGGATTGGAATCGTCCACGGTCAGATGGCGGAGCATGAGCTGGAGGATGGCATGCTGTCGTTCATCGCCCGGAAGACCGACATCCTCGTGGCGACGACGATCATCGAGAGCGGGCTCGATATTCCCAACGCGAACACCATCTTCATTCACCAGGCCGACAAGTACGGGCTGGCCGATCTGCACCAGTTGCGGGGGCGCGTGGGGCGGTACAAGCATCGCGCGTACTGCTACCTGATTGTGGAAGAGGGACGCATCCTGACGCGTCCGGCGGCGAGGCGGCTGAAGGCGATCCAGGAGTTCAGCGAACTGGGGGCGGGCTTCAAGATTGCCATGCGCGACCTGGAGATCCGGGGAGCGGGCAACATTCTGGGGACGGAACAGAGCGGGCATATTGCGGCCGTCGGTTACGAGCTGTACTGCCAGCTGCTGGAGAATGCGGTGCGAACTCTCAAGGGAGAGGCGCCGCGGATTTCGCCGCATGTCCATATTGACCTGCCGATCGAGGCGTACCTGCCGGGGGACTATGTGCCTCCCGGGCGGCAGAAGCTGGATGTCTATCGCAGCCTGTCGGCCGTCACGACGGTGGACGAGCTGGCGTCGTTCGCCTCCGAGCTGCGCGACCGGTTCGGGCCGCTCCCGCTGGTCGCCGAGCACCTGATCGCTCTCCGCGAACTGGAGCTGCTGGCCTTCCGGTGGCGAGTTACAACTGTCCGCCTGGAAGAGGGTTACGCGGTTTTCGAGTACGCTGATGCGTCGTTGATCCGTTCGCTGGCGTCCCGACAACCGAAAGTGCTGCGGGTTGTCGATTCCCGGTGTGCGTTTCTGGTGCTGCCAAATCCGCCGATCGTAGGGCGTCCGCTGGTGGAGCACCTCAAGTCGGTGTTGCGGTGATTTGCAGGCCTGTCGTATAAGCCCGGTCTGCGCCCCGATTTTTCCAGTACCGCGCCGTTTTCCCGGGCCGATTCCGGCCCTTCGCGGCGTGCCGAAGTCGTTGCCGTCTTCGCCGGACTCCGGCGGCCCCCCTGTCTGCGATGGATCGCACACCGTGACGTCTTGCGCAAAAGCCCTGGTGCTTCTGTGCCTGCTGGCAGGCTGCCAGGGGACGACACAGGTATTCGACAATCCCGTCGTCGGTCCGCCCCCGCCGCGCATCAGTCAGCCCGGCATTGCTGTCGCGGCACAGAGTGACGACTCCGGTTCCGCGAAGCTGGCCGATGACGACGATACGAGACTTCTCAGTTTAACGAGCTTTACGGCTGCGGATCCGCAGTCCGTTCCCGCCACCGGGCTTCCGGGCGAAGTCGCGGCCCGTGTCAACGGGAATCCGATTTTTGTCACCGAGGTGCTGCAGCCTTACGCCGGTCCGCTGGAGCAGTTTCGCTCGCAGGCCAGCCCCGAAGAGTTTCTGCGGATGCAGCGGAATCTCATTGCACGAGACCTGCCGCACTACATCGAGACGGCGGTGCTGGTTGACGCGGTGTTGATCAAGATGGACGCCGAACAGAAGGCGGCCGTCGAGAAGCAACTGGATACGATCTTCGAACAGCAGCTGGGCGAGATGATGCGGTTGACCGGCGCGCAATCCGTCGCCGAACTGCAGGCCATGCTGAAGTCGAAGGGCACGTCGCTGTCGGCCGAGATGCAGGTAACGGGCGAAACCGTGCCCGAGATCCGGAAGTCGTGGGGACATCGGGCGCTGTCGGCGCAGTTCCTGCGGGAGTCCCTGGGCACGATCGCGCAACCGACGCGGCCGGAGCTGCTCGAAGAGTACCACAAGCGTGTCAAGGAGTATTCGCAGCCGGCGAAGGTCAAGTGGCAGCAATTGCAGGTGAGCTACGCGGTTCACAACGGCCAGGACAACGCGCGGCTGGCGCTGGCCCGCGCTCGGGCTGATCTGCAGGCCGGCATGTCGTTCGACGAAGTGGTGGCGAAGCACGGCGACGGCCCGCTGGCAAAACTCGGCGGGCACTGGGACTGGATGCAGCCCGACAGCATCGCCGACGCCGCCTTGAAAGAAGCGTTGCAGACGCTCAAGAAGGGCGAAGTCAGCGGGCCCATCGAATGCGAGAAGTCTTACATGCTGGTGCGGATTACGGATTCGCAGGCCGCCCGGACGGCGTCGTTCGAAGAAGAAGAAATTCAGAACGAACTTCGCAAGGCCGTCAGCGACCGGAAGAAAGCCGAGCGAATGGCGACGGTTGTCGCAGAGATCAAGTCCAAAGCGATCGTGGAAACGATGTTCGACGGAGACGCGGAAACCGGCGATCGGCAGGAAACGCCGGACGCTGCGGGAAACCCCCAGGTTGCGGAGTAAAAATCCGCAAAATTCAATGACATGCCTTGACGGCCAAATCGGCATTCCGATATTCAGCCCCCCTCTCCACTCTCACGTCTCAAAAATCCCCTTTTGAAATTGCAGCGCGGCCTGTCGGCGCTCCCGGTGACCCTTGTGTCGCGCGGGGCGGCGAGAGGCTCCGTGATACGTCGGCAGGATGCCGGCGGCGGATCCTGTCGTTGATCGCCGGCCTACCCGGGCCCGTTCCACAATCCTCGAGCGGTACTCAAACCATGGCGCGACACCCATTCCAATACGGAGCACCGGGTCACCGGCTGAAGGAGGAGCGAAACTTGTTCAGATTCTTTGGAATACTGACCGGGAGCAGCCTGCTGGCTGCCAGCATGTGGCTGGTCAACATGACCAGCGCCCAGGACTCCCCCTTTGATGCGGCGCCCGCAACGGGCGGGCGCACGCCGTCGAGCGCCGCGCCCTCGAGCACGACGCCGCCGGCCGCCTCGCAGAATCCGTTTGCATCGCCGGCGGCAACGGCCGCATCGGCCGATGCGGGACGCCGCCGCGTCGAAGATTATCTGCGTCGGGCGCGGGACGCCCAGCAAAAGGGTGACAAGGCCCAGGCCCTGTTGTGGGCCACGGCCGCCGATCGCACGGCCCGCGAACTGAAGCTCGCGTTCCGCGTCGGTGAAACGACCCCTGCTCAGTTCATCGCGCAATTACAGGGCCGTCCGGCCAGCGGAGCTGCTGTCGCGGAATCGCGCCCCGCACAGCCTGCCGCACCGGCCAACCCGTTTGCCGATGCCGCAGCCACGGAAGCCACACCGGCGACTGCCGCCGGCACTCCTAAGGAACAGGCCGCCGAACTGCTGCGGCAGGCCCGGGAAGAATTGAACCACGAGCACTACGCCGCCGCGCGCAACCTCGCGCTGCAGGCCGGTTCGCTCGACGTTTCGTACGATCTCTTTGAAGAACAGCCGCAGTTCATCCTCTCCGAGGTCGAAGCCGCCACCGGCGAAACGGTGCTGGCCGCCAGTGTTCCGGCGTCGGCCAACGATCCTGCCGCAGAGGGACCGAATCCCT